>JACROO010000030.1 GCA_016214355.1 Nitrospirota bacterium
AAGGAAAACCATTAGAAGAAGGCAAGAAGCAAACCCTGCTTATGAAGCTCCAGCAAATGAAAGTCGGCGAAAAGATTCAGCTCGCCATGAAGGGCGGGAGGGAAATCAGGTCAATCCTTATACGCGACACAAGCAAAGAAATATCAACAGCAGTCCTTGAGAACCTCAAAATCACCCTAAGCGAAATAGAAATCCTCGCAAAACAAAAAACAACCCCCGAGGAACTCCTGAGGATAATTTCAAAAAACAGGGAATGGATAAAGAATTATTCTATCATGCTTGCCCTTGTTACAAACCCGAAAACGCCTCCTGGAGTTGCCTTAAGCTTCATCCGCCTCCTTAAACGCAAGGACCTTGAATTAATATCAAAGAATAAATCCGTGCCTGAGGTCGTAAGGGTTACGGCAAAAAAATTAGCGGATGAGAGAAGGGTTTAATTTTAAATTGAGTTAAATTTTATTCCAAACGGGAGGAAACTATGTCAAGAATCGGTGTAATTGGCGGAAGCGGATTATACGAAATACAAGGCTTAGTCATAAAGGAAAAGAAAAAAATTACCACACCATACGGCAAACCTTCAGGCGAATACATGATAGGCGAGTTAGGCAATACTGAAGTCGTATTCCTGCCGCGCCACGGCGCACATCACAACATCCCGCCCCACATGATTAATTACAGAGCAAATATCTGGGGGTTTAAAAAATTAAATGTTGAACGGGTTATATCAGTCAGTGCAGTGGGGGGAATAAAAAAGGGGCTGAAGCCCGGCGACATAGTCATCGGGGACAGGATACTTGACATGACAAGGACAAGAAAATCTACATTTTATGATGGAAAAGAAGGCGTGATACATATTGACTTTGCTGAGCCATACTGCCCTGAAATGCGCAAGATGCTGCTTAAAGCCGGAAAGCACGCAAAAGTATCCCTGAAAAACCGCGGGACATACGTGGCAGTTGAAGGTCCGCGACTTGAAACGGCATCGGAGATTAAAGCCTTTGGCATCCTCGGCGCTGATGTCGTAGGCATGACGGGTATGCCTGAGGCATCGCTTGCGAGGGAAATTGAGATATGCTATTCAGCAGTTCTGCTTGTAGCAAATTACGCAGCAGGAATCACAAAGAACAAGCTTACCGTGGCAGAGGTTATGGAGGCAATGAAGGCATCAACAGAAAAAATCAAACACCTCCTTAAAGAAACCTTTAAACTCCTTCCTGTTGAGAGAAACTGCGACTGCAAAGACGCATTAAAAGAGGCGAAGATATAAATATACTAAAGGTAATGTCATTTTGAGCGAAGCGAAAAATCTTATGGAGATTGCTTCGCCCCGACCCTTCGGGACTCGCAATGACAATGTGTGAGTCTTTACTTCTTTAATTTATCCCAGATATCTTTTGTAGGGTTTACTTTATTCAGTGTAAAGAAATGAAGCCCCGGCGCTCCGCCGTCAATCAGTTCCTGACACTGCTTCACAGTAAAATCCACCCCTGCCTTATAAGTAGCCTCATCATTGCCGTCTAACGGCTTGAATATGTCATGAACCTTTTTGGGGATAGTTGCCCCGCATGTATTGCAGAATTTCAGCAAACCCTGATAGCTCGTTACAGGCAGGATTCCCGGAAGGACGCGGACATTCACACCCGCCTTTTTAATCCTCTCAAGATACTCAAAGTAAATACTGTTGTCAAAAAAGAGTTGTGTTACTACAAATTCCCCTCCGTGGTCAATCTTAATCTTAAGATATTTTGAATCGGTCTCTTTGTCAGGACAGTTAACATGCCCTTCAGGGAAACCGGCAACACCGATGCTGAAGTAGCCGTCATAAGACCTGATAAGGCCGCAAAGCTGATAGCAGTATTCAATGCCGTCTGCCGCAGGTTCCCATTTCTCTACGCCCTGAGGCGGGTCCCCGCGCAGGGCAAGGACATTCTTTACATTATTCTGTTTCATCAAGTCCAATATGGATTTTAATTCTGCCTGGCTATGCCCCACGCAGGTGAAATGATGCATGCATGTAAGGTTAAAACGTTTCTGTATCTCGGCGCAGATTTCAAGCGTAGTGCCGCGTGTTGAGCCTCCTGCACCATATGTTACAGAGGCAAAATCAGGTCCGAGCTTATTAAGCTCTGCTATGGTTTCATACAATTTTGCAACACCTGCAGGCGTCTTCGGCGGAAAAAATTCAAAAGAATATGTCTTCTTTTTCTCCTTAAAAATATCGGTTACTTTTCTAATCATGACAATCCTCCTCTAATGTTATTTATTTTTTATTCCTGCTGCCATCTTGGCAGACTTAACAGTGTTCTTCATGAGCATGGTAATAGTCATTGGTCCAACGCCGCCGGGCACAGGAGCACGACTGTGACTGTAGCATTTGCACCCCTGCCTTTTTGAAGCATAATGTTGGCAATAGGCTTGCCGACAATATTTGAGCGGCCTACAACAACAACTTCGGCTCCTGAAGTTTCAAAACCTGAACGCAGTATTAATTCCTGAATACCTGCAGGCGTGCAAGGCAGGAACTTTACCTCGTCTCCACCTATCATAAGACGGCCGACGTTAACCGGATGAAAGCCGTCCACGTCCTTATCAGGGTCTACAGCGTTGAGAACCTTTTTTTCATCAATGTGTTTGGGAAGAGGAAGCTGGACGAGGATGCCATGTATCTTCTGGTCCTTATTGTACTTGTCAATAAGCTTCAGGAGTTCTGCCTCGGATATGTCCTCGGGCTGATCGTCCTGTATTGAGTAAAAACCAAGCTCATGTGCGGTCTTCTGCTTACCGGTAACATAACTTACTGATGCCGGATTTTTACCCGCAAGGATAGTAACCAGACCCGGCACAACCCCATGCTTATCCTTCAACTCGGCAATTTCCTTCTTAAGCTCTTCCCTTATCTGAGCGGCGATTTCTGTGCCGCTTATAATCCTTGCAGCCATATTCTTCCTCCTGTTTTTCAATTGTGTCAGTGTCAGAGTTCAGTGTCAGTGCAAACAAGACCGATATGGACACCAAGGCTGACACTCTGTTGCTGACAAAGACACGGATAACTGACACTTATGAAGGAGGAAGAAATGATAAAGATAAAAGACCATAATGAGCTGTTCAATCAACCGGATTATCAGGCCCAGTTCGAGCGCAAGAAAGAGTTCGAGCGGCCCTGGCCCGCAGAAAAGGTGAAGGAGATCTCTGACTGGACCAAGACCGTGTCCTTGCGCCGGGTTTCTTTATGCCCCTCATGCTCATGCACAGATGCTCTGCATCAATAATAACCATTGCACCTTTAGGTTTAATCTTCTCCATTATCAAATCTGCCAATTGTGTTGTCAGTCGCTCCTGCACCTGAGGCCTCTTTGCAAAAACCTCAACAGCCTTTGCGAGCTCGCTCAAGCCGACAATCTTCCCTCCTGCAGGGATATATGCAACATGCGCCTTGCCTATAAATGGGAGAAAATGATGCTCGCACACCGAATAAAACGGTATGTCTTTAAGCAAAACCAGTTCATCATGGCTTTCGCCAACAATGGGTTTTAATATCTCCTCAACAGGCGTCTTAAGCCCTGAAAAGATTTCTTCATACATATCTGCCACACGCCGCGGGGTATCCTTAACACCTGCCCTCTCAGGGTCCTCCCCTATTCCTTCAAGGATAAGCCTCATGCCTTTTTCAATTTTCTTTTTGTTCATAGTGAACTCCAAGCTGCAGGATTCAAGTAAAAATTATCAATTATCATTTATCAATTTGAAATGTTAAATGCTAATTTTACAATTTGCAATGAAGAGAGTCATCTTGAATCCTCAAATCCTTGAACCCTCCTTTTACAATTTATAACCCTCGTCTCCGTAACTATTTTATCTATCTTTACATCATGCCCCTCATTAGGGACCCTCGGGACAATTTGCTTTTCAAAAGCAAGTGCTATAGTAGCAATATGCTTTTTTAAGCCAGAAATACGGTAAGGCTCACAACCAAGAAGTTTATCATAATAGCCCGCCCCGTATCCAATCCTGTTACCGTTTACGTCAAAACCTGCACCCGGCAAAATAGCGAGGTCAATCTCCCTTAACTTCCTCTCCCTGCTTTTAGGCACGCTTGGCTCAAGTATTCCAAGATAGCCGGGCATTAGTTCTGATATATCTTTAATTTCAACAAGCTTTAAACGCTTCTGTTTTTTATCAACAACCGGCAGAATCACCCTTTTGCCAGCCTCAATAGCAGCATCCAAACAGGGAATTGTATTCACTTCCGACTTGAACGACGCATAAAACAGTATCTTCTTTGCACTTCTGAATTCAGGCATGCTGAAAAGCCGCTTCATTATGCCTGCCGCCTTTTCCTGCCTTTTCCAAGGCTCAATGCAGTCTCTTTTTTTAAGGAGTTTCTCTCTGAGATTATCCTTCTTCACTTCAGTAAATCAGACGCGGCTGAGATATAAACTCTCAAGCCTCTTTTTTATTTTAACTGCCTCTTCAACTGCCTGCTCCCCTGCCCTGTAAGAAGGCAGTCCCTTAATATCTGTTTCTGTAATATCATCATTAAAACTTATCTCGCCTAAAAAATTAAAACCGGCAAGTGCATTTTTTATAAACGCAAGGTCATTGTCACTTCTTATCTTATTAGCAACAACAAAAATCTTTTTTATGCCCAAATCCTGTGCCAGCCCCTTTATTGTCTCTGCTGTCTGAAAGCTCCTCTGCCCTGGTTCAACGACAATGATAAATGCATCAACACCCTCAGCAGTCCCTCTTGTTACATGCTCAATGCCTGCCACCATATCAACAATCACAACCTCGTCCCTTTCAACAATGAGATGCTTTAACAGCCTTCTGAGAAAAGCATTCTCGGGGCAGTAGCACCCTGAAGATGCCGCCCTGGATTTCCCCATCACAAGGAGCGTAATGCCGTCTACTTTATATCCAAAACCCTCAGAAATATCATCAACCTTCGGGTTGAGCTTAAAAACTCCTCCAACACTGCCCGGCTTTGCGCCGGTCCTTTCCTCTATCAGCCGTTCCATTTCTGCTATCGGCTTTATCTTCTCCCTCTCCTCTTTCGGAATGCCTAAAGCAACAGCGAGATTTTCATCAGGGTCTGCATCAACGGCTATCACTTTTTTCCCTTCCGAGGCATATACATAACTTAACAACGCAGAGATAGTCGTCTTGCCAACCCCGCCCTTGCCTGTAATTGCGATTTTCATAACAAATGAAAGAGTTAACATACTACCATTTAAGGAATTTTTTGTCAAAAGAAACGTTGCTTTTAACTGATTTAGCAGGCAAACAGGGGCAGGTCTTGACAGCCTGTTGCTTGTTGACTTTTGAGCAGAAAAAAGGTTTTTTATTTGCCTGCAGCGGACTGATAACAGAGTGTTTGTCTACGACTCATAGAGAGGTTAAAACCTAAATCCCGAAGTTTCGGGACTTCTCAAGCACTCAAACCGTTACAACCCCATCCTAAATCTCTAAATCCTTAATGCAATCGCCTTTCTCATTACCTCAACAGGCGGCTTCATGCCTGTCCAGAGTTCAAAGGCAAACACACCCTGCCATAAAAGCATGCCGAGTCCGCTGAGGGTCCTGCATCCTTTTTTTGATGCCTTATCAAGAAGTGTTGTTCGCCTATAAATCAAGTCGCAGACTACATGTCCTGCGCCAAGCTGATTTATGTCAAACGGTAAAGGGTCTTCTTTCTTCAGCCCCAGAGGCGTGGCATTTATTATTATGTCCATCTCATCAAATTTTTCAGATTTAAGGTCAAAAAAAGAGACATCCCTGCGGAGCTTTTTTAAATCTTTTATAAGCCTTCCGGCTTTTTTTGTATTAATGTCATAAAGAAACAATCCTGATGCCTTCTCACTCATGTAATAACTTATTGCACGCGAGGCGCCTCCCGTACCAACTATCAAAACATTTTTTCTGCTGATTGATATGCGAGCCTCTGATAACGACTTTATAAAGCCCCTGCCGTCAGTGTTATACCCCTTAAGCTTTCCGTCTTGATTGACTATCGTGTTAACAGCGCCTATAAATAATGCCTCCCTGTCAACTTCATCAAGAAGCGGTATTACTTTTTCTTTATGGGGGACGGTTACATTCACGCCTAAGATATTTAATGCCTTTATTGCGTTTACGGCATCAGGGAGGTCATCAGGGGAAACCTTAAAAGGCAGGTAACACATATCAAGCCCGAGTGTCTTAAATGCAGCATTGTGCATCAGCGGAGAAAGCGTATGTTCCACAGGGAATCCAAAAATCCCAAGAACCTTAGTCTTTCCGCTTACATTCATCTGTTATTCCTTTTATTAAACCCTCGGGTGAAGATTGAACAGGCTTAACCTTTATATTTAAATGTTCCTCCATATCCTTCAGGGTCAGATTATCAAGGAACGTATTATCGCCGTATTTTAGCATAACGTCTGGGATTAAAAGGCAATCGCCTTTGACCCTGCCCATCAGGGTTTTAAGGACATCCCTGCCGGTAAGAAGCCCTGCTACTGTAACCGTAGAGCCAAAAAACTTATTTTCAATTCTGAATGTCTCAAGGGAAAGCCCGTCTATGGCTTTCAGTTTCTGCACAGCATCAGAAAGATAAGGCGCAAAGGATGCACCTGTGAATGTGACTATTTTCTTTAGCTCTATTTTTTTGGGAAGTTTCAGTTTTTTCATTGAATTTAAAAAAGCAGGGATCATGCCGACACCATTTTCTATCTGCGGAAGGTCGCCGTACTCGGTGAAAGAAGGGAAAGGCATATCAGCCTTTATGTAGAGCTCGTCTCCTGCATACACTATCGGGTCGCCGTGGCGCTTTTTAAATCTCTTGCATAACTGTTTTATAATTTCAATCGTCTTTTGTGCATCAGCCTTTTCAACAGGCTTTACATGCGTCTTCCCATACATTGTTAACCCGACAGGGACAACCGCAATTGATGCAACATAAGGATAAAACCTGCACAGGTCTTTAATGGTCCTTGAAAGTTCATTGCCGTCGTTAACTCCGGGCATCAGAACAATCTGTGTGTGAAGTTTTATCTTATTTTGCGTAAGTTCCTGTATTTCTTTGAGTATGTCTGCTGTCTTTGGATTGCCGAGGATTTTCCTCCTCAGTTCGTTGTTTGTTGTGTGCACTGATATATAGAGGGGGCTGAGTCTCTGCTGAAAAATCCGTTTTTTATCAGAGTCTGAAAGATTTGTAAGTGTTACGTAATTTCCGTAAAGGAATGACATGCGGTAATCATCGTCCTTAATGTAAAGTGTCTTTCTCATGTCATTAGGAAGCTGGTCAACAAAACAGAATATGCATTTATTTCTGCATAATTTTGGCTTGAATGGTTTTAAGTCAAAACCGAGGTCTGATTTCTGCTTCTTTTTTATCTTAAATGAATGGGTCTTATCGCCCCGCTGAACCTTTAAGTTCAGTGCGCCTTCTTTTGAATAAAACATGTAATCAATAAGGTCTTTTACCTGCCTGCCGTTGACTTCTATAATGATGTCATCTTTCTTAATGCCTGTTTCGCGGGCAATACTTCCTTCTGTTACATGATTAATTATCAGACTCATCTTCAGGTTCCTTTAACAGCTGCACTGTTGGAAATTTTTAATCCCCTGTAAATGTAATGTATGCCTGAAATTGCTGTAAGAAGTGCAACTGCAATCAAAGAAATCGTCGGAACAGGCGTCTTGTCATTTATGTTAATAAGCAAGAGAACAATCCCTATTAAAAAAAACTGGCAGAGGTTTGCAGCCTTCCCGAAAATGCTCGGTTCAACCTTTACTGTATGTGTAACAAAATAAAGAATCAGCCAGCCTGTTACCACAATCAAATCCCTGCTTATAACAGTAATCGTCAGCCACTTAGGTATCCAGCCCTGAACACTCATCAGGATAAAAGATGTTATGAGCAGGAACTTGTCTGCAACAGGGTCAAGGATGCTGCCAAAAACAGTCACCTGTTTTGTCGCCCTTGCCAAAAGCCCGTCAAGAACATCTGTAATCCCTGCCGACAGGAAAAGGATAAAGGCGTACTCATAATAATCATAGATAAGCGCAGCCGCCAAAAAAGGCAACAGTAGTATCCTTGTCAAAGTCAGAATATTAGGGAGATTTTTGGTTATCAACTAAAGCTCCTACTACATAAAAGCGGAAATATTAATTAAACCACAGAGAACACAGAGATAAAAATGCAAATTTATCATTTTACAATTTAAAATGTTCTCTGTGCCCTCTGTGGTTAATTGCATTACTAAAACAAACCTTTGACCTTGCCTGTATTAACGTCCACATCAACCCTTCTGTATGCAGGGTCGGATGAAGTGCCAGGCATCAGGCTGATATTTCCTGCAACAGGACAGATAAACCTTGCGCCGCCGTATGTAAGGAAGTTCCTGATATGTAATGTCCAACCATTAGGAACACCTTTACGTGTTGGGTCATGCGAAAGCGATAGATGCGTCTTCACCATCATAGTGGTATAGTCTTTAAACTTCGGGTCACTTTCAAACCTCTCTGCCTTTGCAGTCGCCTCAGGGGAATAGCTGACTCCGTTAGCACCATAGACCTCTTTTGCAATGAGTTCAATCCTTTTCCGCAAAGGTGTATCCATATCATAAAGGAACCTGAAGTTAACCTTCTCATTACATGCATCAAGCACTGCATCAGCAAGCTCCAGTGCCCCTTCACCACCTTTCAGCCAGTGCTCGGATACCGCGACCCTTGCACCTGCCTGCTCACACATGCGCCTTGTTAATTTTATCTCTTCCTCGGTATCAGTATGGAATCTATTAATGCAGACAACAGGGTTGATGCCTGCCTTTTTAACAATGCCAATGTGATGAATGACATTCTTCATTCCATCTTCAAGCCATTTGAGGTTCTCTTCATAATATTCTTTTGGAATAGGTCTTCCTGGTACAACCGGTGGAGCCCCAGCATTGACGCCGTGATGTTTCAATGCCCTTATGGTAGTTGTAATGACCGAGACATTCGGGATATTTCCTGAATATCTGCATTTAACATTCCAGAACTTCTCAAAACCTATATCGGCTCCAAAGCCTGATTCTGTGATGTGATAATCGGCAAGCTTTAAGCACATTCTGTCAGCGACAATAGAAGACTGTCCAACTGCTATGTTCGCAAACGGACCTGCATGGACAAAACACGGCTGACCCTCTATAGACTGGAGCATGTTTGGATTTATTGCCTCCCTCATCCATGCAGTCATTGCACCTGCAACATCAAGGTCTTCGGTAGTAATCGGGTTCCCCTGCTTATCATATGCCACCACAATGCCGCCAATCCTCTTCCTAAAGTCCGCAAGGTCGCTGAATATGGACAGTATTGCCATAACCTCAGAGGAAACGGCTATACCGAATTTGGACGGCATCATAAAACCATCCATCTTACCGCCTATCCCTATGATGATATTCCTGAGTGCCTGTGCACAGAAATCCATGACCCAGCCCATCTCAACATTCCTTGGGTCAATGTTGAGCCGTCTCAGTTTTCTCTTTGCTAACTGTTCATCGGTATAATTAAATTCATGCTGTATCCTTGAAGTCAAGGCAACCATTGCGAGGTTGTGTGCATTCATAACTGCATTAATATCACCTGTGAGTCCAAGTGAAAATTCAGTTAACGGTATGCATTGCGAGAGTCCTCCACCAGCCGCAGAACCTTTGATATTCATTGTTGGTCCGCCGGATGGCTGTCTTATGCATGCCGTAACCTTCTTGCCACGTTTTCCAATTCCTTGAAGGAGACCCATTGTGGTAGTGGATTTACCCTCTCCCAGAGGTGTTGGTGTTATGGCAGTCACCTCAATAAATTTCCCATCAGGCTTACTCTTCAGCCTTTCAAAGACACGGGCATAATCAACCTTTGCAATGTAATGACCATGTGGCAACAGCTCCTCATTATTAATCCCCAGCTCCTCAGCAAGTTGCTGAGATGTCTTCATGTGTTTTTTTGCTGCTTCTGCAATCTGCCAGTCTGCATTTTTCGTTGGGTCAAGCGGCATCTTAAAATCCTCCTTTTTTTATTTAGTGTTCAGTGTCAGTGACTGTCACTATTCACTGTTCACTATTCACTGTCTTTAGTAGCTTATCAACGCATTTAGAAATTTCTCATTCATCCGTCTGAGGTTTTTGCTCAGTATCAAGACGAGTTTTTTCATTATCTTTGAAGTAAGGGCAGTGTCCTGCTTCTCCATTTTCTCAAAATCATTTTTTGAGATTAAAAAAACCTCGGTATTTTCCAGTAGCCTTTTTTAAAGGATAGAGTCTTAACAATTTTTGCTATCTTTCCCATGTCTGACTTGCTTAGGTCCTCAAGGAGAACCTGTTTTTTTAGTAAACTTGTCTTAACCATAATGCCCCCTATTTTTAAGTGAGAACTAAGAACTAGGAGCTGAGAAGTTAAAAATAAGAAGTGAAATTATAACTTCTTAGTTCTTACTTCATAGTTCCCAGTTTTTATTGGTTCTATCTTCACCGCACATACTTTCAACTCCGGTATCTTGCTGACCGGGTCAAGGGCAGTATTTGTAAGAACGTTTGCTGCTGCTTCTCTATAATGAAACGGTATGAAAACCATGCCCTTCCCGACCCTTTCTGTTATATGCGCCTTTACTTCTATTGAGCCCCTTCTTGACGAAACCCTTACTTTTTGTCCGTCAGCTAAATTCAGATGAATCGCATCCTGAGGATTAAGCTCAACATAAGCCTCAGGTGCAATGCTATTCAGTGCATCGCCCTTTCTTATCATAGTGCCTGTATGGTAATGGAACAGATGTCTTCCCGTTGAAAGCATCAACGGATATTCTTCATCAGGAAGTTCTTTTGACGGTTTGTATTCTACCACAGTGAAGGCAGCTTTTCTTCTCGGGAAACCTCCCTTGAAAAGATACGGTGTGCCCGGGTGGTCAAAGGTAGGGCATGGCCACTGAAGCCCGTCCTTCTCAATCCTCCTGTAATTTATCCCTGCTACTGTCTGCCAAAGCCTGCCAACCTCCTGAAAAATTTCTTCTGTAAAATTATATTTCATAGGATAGCCGAGCCTCTCGCTCAGTTCACTGATTATCCATGAATCTTCTTTTGCCTGTCCAGGGGGATTTAATGCCTTTCTCACCCTTTGAACACGCCTTTCTGTATTAGTAAATGTACCTTCTTTTTCTGCAAATGATGCCGCGGGCAGGACCACATCTGCAAGCTCTGCCGTGTCGGTCAGAAATATATCCTGCACTACAAGGAAATCCAGTTTTTTAAGCGAGCTGACAGTGTGGTTAATATCAGGGTCGCTGATTGCCGGGTTTTCTCCCATAATATACATTGCCTTCAGCCTGCCTTTATCTGCCTCTGCAATCATCTCGGTTGCCTTTAACCCGGCGTCTTTTGAAAGTTTTACTCCCCAAGCCTTTTCAAATTTTGTCTTAATGGCAGGCAGATTAACCTTCTGATACCCCGGATACTGGTCAGGAAGACAACCCATATCCGTAGAGCCCTGCACATTGTTTTGCCCCCTGAGCGGATTTACCCCTGTGCTTTCCATTCCAAGATTTCCTGTCATAAGCGCAAGATTGGCAATGGCAAAGACATTTTCCGTTCCATGTGAATGCTGCGTGATGCCCATAGTGTAATAAATACCAGGCCTATTGGCATTACCGTACAGTAATGCGGCTTTGATTATATCGTTTTTAGGAACACCTGTAATTTTTTCAGCGTATTCAGGAGTATATCTCTCAAGGCTGTCCTTAAAAGATTCAAACCCTTCTGTCCTTATAAGTATAAATACCCTGTCAATTAAATTGTTTTTAAGCAGGACATGCATCATCGCATTTAAAAGCACTACATCAGTTCCGGGTTTCTGCTGAAGCCATACGTCTGCAAAACCTGCAAGATTGATTTTCCTCGGGTCGGCAACAATAAGTTTTGCGCCCTTTCTTAACGCCTTTTTCATCCTCAGGGCAATAATCGGGTGGGTCTCGGTTGTATTGGAACCTATCACAAAAATAACATCATTATTTTCAATCTCGGGGATTGAGTTTGTCATTGCCCCTGAGCCAAACACAGCGGCCAGACCGGCCACGGTTGCGCTGTGTCAATAGCGGGCACAATGGTCTACATTGTTTGTTCCGATTACAGCCCTCATGAATTTCTGAAACAGATAGTTCTCCTCATTTGTGCATCTTGCAGAGGCCAGGGCGCCTATGGAATCATGCCCGTGCTTTTCCTTTATTTCCCTGAACCGTTTTGCCGCCAAGTCCAGCGCCTCATCCCATGTGGCTTCCCTAAACAGTTTTGAGTTTTGAGTTTTGAGTTTTGAGTTTTGAGTTTGAAGTTTTTCTTTTAACTCTGAACTCCGAACTCCGAACTCTGAACTTTTTGGTGCTATTCTGATAAGGGGGTTTTTTAATCTCTCCGGACTATTAACGAAGTGATACCCGAATGTACCCTTTGAGCAGAGCCAGCCTTCGTTTAATGTATCTTCTTTTGATGTAACCCTTACTATTTCATTTTTTCTTATGTTAAGCGTAAGATTACATCCGCAGCCGCAGTAAGGGCATATTGTATCTACTTCTTTAATGTCTTTCTGTCTGCCTTTGAGCGCCCACTTCTTGCCGGTAAGCGCGCCCGTCGGGCACACGCGTATGCACTGTCCGCAGAACTCGCAGTCAAGGTCGCGTTCATAAGGAGGGCATACCTTTGATTTGAATCCCCTGTATGCAATCTCAATTGCCCTTACCCTCTGAACCTCATCGCATACCCTTACGCACTTATCGCAGAGTATGCATTTCTCCATGTCCCTTTCAATTAACGGATTCCCGTCTCTCTTTGCGTAAATGCGGCGTTCGCCTGCAAACCTGTTTTCCCTCAACCCGTAAAAATACGCAAGTTCCTGCAAAACACAGTCGCCTGCCTTCTCGCACACCATGCAGTCATTCGGATGGTCTGATAAAATAAGTTCAAGGATGGTCCTTCTTAATTTCTCAAGATAAGGGGTTGAGGTTGAGACCTCCATGCCCTCGCTTACAGGTGTGGTGCAGGCTGTTACAGGCCTAGCTATTCCCTTGATTTCAACTATGCACATCCTGCACCCTCCATACGGAGAAAGCTTTGGATGGTGGCACAGCGTAGGAATGGAAATGCCAAGCTTTCTTGCCGCATCAAGGACTGACGTGCCCTCAACAACAGTTATTGTTTTACCGTCTATAGTCAGCGTTGCCATAATCAAAACCTTTTAAAGGATTCAAGGGGTCAAGGATTCAAGTAATGGAACGGTACATTTTAATAAGTTTTCACTCGAACCCTCGAATCCTTGATTCCTCGAACCCTGTTCACTCCTTCTTTACTGCCTTAAATTTGCACACATCAAAACACGCACCGCATTTAATACATACATCAACCGATATAATATGCGGCTTCTTCTTCTCGCCTGTGATTGCCTTTGAAGGACAAACCCTCAGGCATGCGCCGCATCCCTTGCAAAATTCTTCAAGTATACCGTATTCAATAAGGTCTTTACATACCTTTGCAGGGCATTTCTGTTCTTTAATATGAGCCTCATACTCGTGCCTGAAATATTTAATTGTACTTAATATAGGATTCGGGGCGGTCTGTCCCAATCCGCAGAGTGAAGATAATTTTATATCGTTACCAAGGTCCTCAAGGAGTTCAATATCTCCCTCCCTGCCCTTCCCTGCTGTTATCCTGTCAAGAATCTCTAACAGCCTTTTTGTCCCGACCCTGCATGGAACGCACTTGCCGCAGGATTCTGCCTGCGTGAACTCAAGAAAAAATTTTGCGATGCTGACCATGCAGTCAGTATCGTCCAGCACGACCATGCCGCCCGAACCCACAATAGAGCCTACTTTAGCAAGCGACTCATAATCCACATTTATGTCAACGAGTTCAGCAGGTATGCATCCCCCGGAAGGTCCCCCTGTTTGAACAGCCTTAAATGCCTTGCCTCCCTCAATCCCGCCGCCAATATCGTAGATTATCTCCCTCAGCAGAATTCCCATAGGAACTTCAATAAGACCTGTATTTTTTACTTTTCCTGTGAGAGCAAAAACCTTTGTCCCTTTGCTTTTTTCGGTTCCAAATGAAGAGAACCAATCAGCGCCTTTTCTTATGATATACGGGACATTTGCAAGCGTCTCAACATTATTTATTACTGTTGGCTTGCCCCACAAACCGCTGTGCACGGGAAAAGGGGGCTTTGCACGGGGCATTCCCCTCTGCCCCTCTATTGATGCAATGAGCGCGGTTTCTTCTCCGCAAACAAATGCGCCTGCTCCCAGTTTTAATCTGACGTCAAAATTGAATTTAGTGCCTAAGATATTTTCCCCCAGCAAGTTTTTTCCTCTCGCCTGTTTTATTGCAATTGTAAGCCGCTCTACAGCAAGGGGATACTCAGCTCTTACATATACATACCCTTTTGTAGCGCCGATAGCATAAGCGCCAATAATCATACCCTCTATAACAGAATGGGGATTCCCTTCTATAACCGCCCTGTCCATAAATGCGCCCGGGTCGCCTTCATCTGCATTGCAGATTATGAACTTCTGGTCAGATTCAACTTTTCTGCAAATTTCCCACTTTACACCGGTTGGAAATCCTGCGCCGCCTCTGCCTCTTATCCCTGATTTTTTTATAATTGCGATGGTCTTTTCAGGCGTAAATTTTGTAAGAACCTTTTTTGTTGCCTCATAACCGCCAACTGCTGTGTATGTATCGATATCTTCAGGGTCTACCTCACTGAATTCTGAAAGGACAACCTTAATCTGTTTGTTGTAAAAACTATAATAATCATCTCCAACGGTCCATTCGCTCACGGGGTTATTCTCGATGAGGTGTTCTTTTACAATTCTTGGAACCATATCAGGTTTAACATATTGATAGGTTGTTTTATTCTTACCAACAATCACATCTACGAGTACATCCCTTGCACATAATCCAAAACAGCCAACTTTATGCAGGGAGCAACCTTTTCCTATCTTGGCTTTAATGTTTGCGCTGGCAAGGTCATCTTTAAATACCTTAATAACATCAGCACCACCTGTGGCAATTCCTCCGGGTCCCATGCAGACCTTTATCTTTATATCATTCTTTTCAGTCTTCATTCTTTTTGCCTTCCAGAGTTTTTACCATCTTCATAAGTTTGTCTGCGGTCATGTTTCCATAAATCTTTTTATTGATTATAACTGCAGGTGCCATGCTACATGTCCCGATACATGCAACCTTTTCAACAGTGAATTTTCTGTCATCAGTTGTATCTTCTTCCTCAACAATATTAAGTTCCCTCCGAAGACTATTTATAAGCCGCTCCGAGCCCTTTACATGACAGGCTGTTCCGCAGCAGGCAGTTATAAGGTTTCTGCCCCTCGGATGAGTGTGAAACTGCGAATAGAACGTGATTACGCCGTAAAAACGGCTTTCAGGAATATCAAGCTTTTTTGAAAACCAGCCGACTGCTTTTTCAGGTATGTAGCCGAAGGCTTCCTGCATGTCCTGCAACAGGGAAATTATGTTGCCTTCATCTGTGATATGTTTCTGGAGAACCCCGTCTAATTTTTTTTCAACCTCTGGAGATACTTCAAGCATCCAGCCTCCGCATTGTCAGTCATTTTAGGGAATATATTTCCGCGCCATTCAGCAGTAAACCCTGTTAGAAAGCTCGACCCGTTGCAATTTGCTACGGGTCTCAGGTGAAGCTTTAAATCCCGTTAGAGAATGGACCCACCCCGCTATATTTTTTTACCCCGCCTAAAAGGCAGGGCATTCTTTCTAACGGGGTAAAAAAGAAGGTTATAAACTTTAGCACAGGGCAAACTGTAGTGTCAAATAAATTTCCCTTATTAAAAAATTTAATGGACTATTCACATCTAAAAGGGCAGTGGAAAAGAACAATACTTTATGTTAATCTTTTATGACCACATAAAAGGAGATACCCCTGATGGCAAAAAATGACCGCTGGATTAAGGAAATGTCTGAAAAAGGGATGATAACGCCCTTTGCTGAAAATCAGGCAAGGGAAGGCGTCATTTCCTACTGCATAAGCGCCTATGGTTATGATATGCGGATAACCGATAGATTTAAGATTTTTACTAATGTTAATTCAACAATAATTGACCCGAAAAAATTTGACCCGCAGAGTTTTGTTGATTATAAAGGAGATGTCTGCATCATACCGCCGAATTCCTTTGTGCTTGCAACATCCGTTGAATATTTTAAAATCCCGAGGGATGTAATAGTAATATGCCTTGGCAAATCCACTTATGCAAGATGCGGGATTGTCGTAAATGTAACACCCCTTGAGCCTGAATGGGAAGGGCATGTGACAATAGAGATTTCAAACACAACGCCCCTGCCTGCAAAAATTTATGCAAATGAAGGCATTGCACAACTGATATTTTTAGGTGCAGAAGAGCTGTGTTCCGTCTCTTACTCAGATAAGGCCGGAAAATATCAGGCTCAGAGGGGGATAACGTTACCGAAAATTTAACAGTGAACGGTGAACGGTGAACGGTGAACGGTTAATCCTCGCTCTTGATGTGGCAAATTTTGATAATGCCCTGAATATCGTCAAAAGATTCAAAGACCACATTGACATATTCAAGGTCGGCTCCGAGCTTTTCACCGCAGTTGGTCCTAGAATAATTGAAGAAA
>JACROO010000033.1 GCA_016214355.1 Nitrospirota bacterium
AACTCAGGGAGGATTAAAATGGACAAAATTATGATTTCAAAAAAAGCAGCCGGAGCAGGAGAGCCTGCCCTGATAATTGCCGAGGCGGGAATAAATCATGACGGCGATATTAAAAGGGCGCATGAACTCATTGATGCAGCTGCAGATGCGGGGGCAGATGTAATTAAATTTCAGACACATCTTGCAGAAAAGGAAATGCTAAATATTTCAGACAAAGCCGTTTACCTTGACGAATCACTGTTCACCCTCATCAGAAGAATGGAGCTGACAGTTGACCAGCACTTTGAGCTGAAGAAACATGCATTTAAAAGGGGGCTGATTTTTTTAAGTACCCCTTTTTCAAAAGAAGCGGTGGATATTTTAGAAAAGGTAGGCGTGGATGCTTATAAGGCAGGCTCAGGAGAGCTTACAAACCTGCCGTTTCTTGAATATATTGCGTCAAAGGGTAAACCGCTGATAATCTCAACCGGGATGAGCAGTATTGATGAGGTAGGAAAAACAGCCGGCATACTCACGGGGAAAGGCGTCCCCCTGATGATTATGCAGTGTACGTCGCAATACCCGACCGAATATAAAAATGTATTTTTAAAGACCATCCGTGAATATACAGATAAATTTCATGTGCCTGTCGGTTTCTCAGATCACAGCCGGGGGAACTACATGGCTTTTGCAGCAGTGGCGCTCGGCGCATGCGCCGTGGAGAAACATTTCACTGTAAGCAGAAAATGGCCCGGTCCTGACCAGTCGTCATCAATAGAACCTGATGAATTAGCTGATCTGGTTAAAGGGGTACGGGCAATAGAAGAAGGTTTAAAAGGGAGTAAAACCGTTACTGAAGGCGAAAAAGAACTGCAAAAGCTCTTCAGGGAAAGCGTGGTGTCGCTTAAAAATATACCAAAAGGAACCGTTATTACCAGTGATATGGTGTGGGTTAAAAGGCCGGGCTACGGCATACCTGCCAATGAACTTGAAAAAGTGATTGGCAAGAAAGCAATAAGCGACATAAATGCCAATCAAGTGATCACGTGGGATAATATCGGTTAGGGGTAAGGTTGAGAACCGTTGCAATAACAGGCGGATGCGGTTTTGTAGGCCGTTATCTGACCAAACGCCTTGTTGATGAAAATCTGCAGATAAGGGTGTTTGATAACGTATCTATCGGGAAAGAACCTTTTCCTCTGGGTTTTGGCGGAATAAGGGACTATACATTTATCCGGCTGGATATTAATAATATTGATTTGTTGGAGAAAAATCTTGAAGGGGTTGATGTCTTAATCCATCTGGCGGGGATAAGTTCAAGGCACGCCTGCATTGGTAATCCTTACGGGGCATTTATGTCAAATGTCCTTACCGCAGCCTCTTTGATGGAGTGTGCAAGAAGATGTGACGTGAAAAACATTGTTTTCGCATCTACTATCAGGATTACGAATACAAATATTTTTTCGGAAAATGACCCTTACACTATCAGTAAATACCTGTCAGAATTATGGTTCAAAGCCACATCAAATATTTCAGGCGCGCGCGTAAACATCTTACGGTTTTCAAATATTTACGGCCCGGGACAAAGCAAAGGCACTGTGATTCAGGACTTTATGACAAGGGCGGAAAGAGGGGAATATCCCGTAAAATATGAAGGCGAACGCAAGGTTTCATTTTTATATATAGACGACGCTGTTGATGCTGTATATCATGTGATAGAAACATCAACTTCTTCAAACAGCTGCAATATAACCGGGATGGACGATGTCTCATTGTTCGGACTTGCCGATTTAATTACGGAGGAAGCTGTTAATTCAGGGGTTAAATTTGATAAAAAGGAATTGAAAAATGTCCGGCCGGACATTCAACTGATAAAGCCGGAACTTAACGGATGGGCTCCCAAGGTGGGAATTAAGGAAGGCATTTCAAGGACCTGGAAGTATTATTACAAGAGGTGACAAATGAGACGAATTGCTGTTTTTACCGGCAACAGGGCTGAATACGGGCTTCTTAATCCCGTTATAAAGGCGATAGATGCGCATCCGGACCTGCGTTATTATCTTATTGTCTCGGGCGCACATCTTGACCCGAATTTCGGGTTTACGAAAAAGGAAATCAGCAAGGACGGCTTCAAAATATATGCAGAAGTTAAAGTAAATTTTGACGACGACAGATTACTGAATACATCAGCTTCAATAGGCTATATAATACTGCATTTAAGCAGGGTGCTTGAGAAGCTGAAACCAGACCTCCTGGTGGTTTACGCCGACCGTTTTGAAGGATTTGCCGCTGTTGTTGCAGGAAGCCAGATGCGCATTCCCGTCGCTCATATAGAAGGCGGAGACCTTACAGAAGGCGGGGCGTTTGATGACAGCGTAAGGCATGCAATGACGAAATTATCGCATCTTCATTTTACAACCAATGAGGAAGCTGCAGACAGAATCAAAAAGCTTGGCGAAGAGCCGTGGAGAATTTTCAATGTGGGCTTCCCTGTTATTGATTTAATTAAAGAAAAGAATTTTGCTGACGAGAAAGAGAGTTTTCAAAAGTTCGGCATAACAGGCGGCAAACCGCTAATATTATTCACACAGCACTCGGTTTCAACGGAATTTGATGAAGCCGCAGCACAGGTAAGACCATCACTGGAGGCGCTGAAGATATTTGCAAAAAAAGGTGTTCAGGTTGTAATCACTTATCCTAATAATGATATCGGGGGAAGAAAAATTATCTCCGGGATAAACAAATTAAAAAAACAAAATATGCAGAATATAACAGTTGTTCCTCATTTAGGAAGATACTTCTATCATGGACTGCTCAACCTCTGCAGAAAGGCTCACGGATGCTGCGCAGGCAATTCTTCCAGCGGGATAAAAGAGACCCCTGCCTTTGGTATCCCTGCTGTGAATATCGGGACACGGCAGGAGGGGAGGTTAAGGACATATAATGTAATTAACACCGGCTATGACAAAGACGAGATAATAAATGCAATAGAAAAGGCAATCTATGACCGGAGATTCCGTGAAAAATGCAGTAGATGTAAAAACCCGTACGGCGAAGGCAATTCAGGTAAAAAGATTGCTGATGTATTAGCAAAGATATCAATTGATAAAAAACTGATACAGAAAAAAATTACTTTTTGACAAATTGTAACGTTAGTTTGGAGTCCTTTCCTGTCAGATCAAAATATTAAATTGGAGATGCCGGCATGTGATTTATGCGGCAACAGCGGGTACAAGGTTCTGTACTCTGTCCCTGATTTGAGGTTCAGACATTACGAACCTGAGTATTCCGTGGTGGAATGTCTAAAGTGCGGGCATAGGTTTTTATCCCCGCGTCCGACAATAGGGACTATTTCACAGGTTTATCCTGAAAGCTATTATGCCGGACGCAGTGCATCAGACCCGAAGCAGACAAGCCGGTATCTTAAGCAGGCCGGTTATTTACCTGATATTCAAGGCGGTAAAATACTTGATATCGGCTGTGCTGGCGGCGGATGGCTTAAGACCCTGCAGGATAAGGGATGGGAATGTCATGGGATGGATTTTATCAAGTCGCCGTATCAGGAAGAAAATATTGATATCCGGCATGGATATCTCCCGGAGAGTTATAACCGCTTTTATTCAGAATCATTTTTTGATGTTATATCTGCATGGGGGGTCATGGAGCACATCCATAATCCTTCGGAATATTTCAGATGCATCAATTGGCTGTTAAAGGATAAGGGTATTTTTATTTTTATGGTTCCAAATGGAGACAGCCTATGGTCAAGGTGGGCATATAAAGAGGATATCCACAGACATCTGCATTTTTTCCGCTCAAAGACGCTGCGATTGTATACACAAAAATATGGGTTCAAGGTTAAAAGGATTGAATATACGAATGATATTTACTCTTTGCCTGCTACAGGCCGGGGGTTATTCAAGAGGCGGCTTCTGAAGATGGCAGGGGCTCAATGGGAAGAAATTACAGGGCTGCCGCATACCGCTGCGCTTAGACTGCTTGGTAAGGCCGGCAGTCTGCTTGATTACTGTTTGATCCATCCTAAAATTGAAGAATTTTTGGGGTTATGCGGTAATATAGTTGTTGTTTTTGCCAAAGAAAATAACTTTACCGGAGATTAGACAGAGTGTTTACAAATTTTCGCAAAAAAATCCGGGAAAGAATCTTAAAAAAGCCGGCACAGGTTATTCTTGAACCTACCAACTCCTGCAACCTGAACTGTCCTTATTGCATGGTCGGCATGCAGAATGAGCTTACAAAAAAACACGGCAGCGCCGCACACAATTTAATGACACGGACTTTAGGCTTTATGACGGAGGAGACGTTTAATATTGTTCGCGGTGAATTAAAGAAATTCGGCATAAGAAAGGCGTATCTTCATTTTCAGGGTGAGCCGTTTTTAAATAAACTGACCCCGCGCTTTGCAATAGAATTAAAAAAGGACGGTTTTGAGGTAGGTGTCTTTACCAATGGCCAGGCATTCAATGATAAAAATATTTCAGAGCTATCAAAGGCAGGGATTGACCTTATAAGGTTCTCGGTAGACGGTGCATCAGAGGAGACTTATCAGCAAAACAGGGTTGGCGGCAGATTTGAGAAGGCGTATGAGAACATGAAGAAAACCGCCCTTGCCCACAAAGGTAAAAAGACGCGCATTGAGTG
>JACROO010000059.1 GCA_016214355.1 Nitrospirota bacterium
GGGCAGGGGAGGAGACCGCAGTAAACGGAAAGTGGATAGAGGCGCCTGCAAGGGACTTCTTTAATACGCTTAAAGAGTATTTCCCCGGACTTCCACTTATTGCCGAGGACCTCGGTCTTATTACGCAGGATGTAAGGGATACCATGGAGATGTTCGGATTCCCCGGCATGAAAGTACTTCTTTTTGCCTTCGGCAAAGACCTTCCAAGCAATCCTTATGCACTGCATAACCATATAAAAAATAGTGTTGTATATACAGGGACGCATGATAACAATACCATCAAAGGCTGGTTTCAGAAAGAGACAATGCCTAAGGACAGAAAAAGGATTTTTGAATATATCGGCAGGACAGTTTCCGAAAGGAATATTAACTGGGAAATTGTAAGGCTTGCGATGATGTCTGTTGCGGATACCGTTATCATTCCGATGCAGGACATCCTCGGGCTTGGCGTTAAGGCAAGGATGAATCTTCCGGCAAGCCAGAAGGGCAATTGGCAGTGGAGGCTTAAATCAGGGCAGCTCTCAGACTTGCTGGCAAAAAAACTTTTAAGAATGACATCAATTTATGGAAGGAGCAATAAAGGATAACACAGCATGGCAAAAAAATTTCTGTTAGCCATTATATCGCTTGCGGTTGTTGTAATATCAGGGGTTGTTGGCTACATGTTTATAGAGGGGTGGGACATTCTTAATTCGCTCTATATGACGGTTATCACTATTGCCTCTGTCGGCTTTATGGAAGTATATCCGCTCTCTCCTTACGGCAGGATATTTACGATATTCTTAATCATATTTGGAATGGGCATCCTGCTTTTTGGCATATCAACATTTACAGCTTTTTTAGTTGAAGGTGAACTAAGTGAATTACTCAGGAGGCGAAAGATGGATAAAAGCATTTCAGAATTAAAAGGTCATTATATTGTCTGCGGCATAGGCAGGATAGGGAGGCATGTTATTGATGAACTCTATAAGACAGGCCGTCCCTGCGTCGCTATAGACGTAAATGAGGATATATGCCGGGGGCTGGACGAAAGGGGAATATTGTTTATCAAGGGCGATGCAACAAACAGCGCTGTCCTCAAAACCGCAAATGCCGAACATGCAAAAGGCGTATTCTGCTCCCTCCCCACCGATGCAGAGAACCTTCTCCTTATCCTTACAGTAAAAGGGATAAATCCTGCTTTGAGAATTGTGGCAAAGGCAGAGGAAGACGAGTCAGAAGAAAAGATGAAAAGGGCAGGCGCTGACAGCGTGGTTTTGTCGGAATTCATCGGCGGACTCAGGATGGCATCGGCGATGGTAAGACCCGAGGCGGTTACCTTCCTTGATAAGATGTTAAAAGGAGGGGAAGACGTCATCAGGGTAGAGGATATTTCCGTGCTTGCTGATTCTCCGTTTGCCGGCAAGACATTAAAAAACTCAGGTTTTCTGGATAAAAAAGGCATCTCTGTGGTCGCTGTCAGAAAAGGAGAACAATACACATTCAATCCATCAAAAGAGGAAAGACTTGAGGCTGGCGATGCCGTAATACTTATCGGAGAGGCAAAAAGTATCAGGGAGATTAAAAAACTTACGGGCTTGTAAAAAAAATAAAGGTTAATCTTTCTTAAAACCGATATTTATCCACAATTAAAAATTACTAAATTTCATGTAAAATATCCATTATGCCGAGGCTGTTAAAGAACAGGTCTAAAAAGAGCGGGCTTCCGCCGGGCTCTCTTATTCACATCGGAGAGAAAAAAGCCGGCAAGGCGAAAATTACAATACTGGATTACGATGAATCAAATTTTCTTGAAAAAACTGTAGAGTCAATAGATGAATGCTTTACATTCAAAGATAAGCCAACCATTACATGGATAAATGTAGACAGCATTCACCAGATTGAGATTCTGGAAAAGCTTGGCGAGTGCTTCGGGCTTCACCCTCTTGTCCTTGAAGATATACTAAACACAGACCAGCGTCCCAAGATGGAGAACTACACGGACTATCTCTATATTGTCCTGAAAATGCTTTATTGCAAAGGTAACCGCAGGGGCATAACCTCTGAGCAGATAAGCCTTATTGTAGGACAGAATTTTGTAATTTCTTTTCAAGAAGGCATAGAAGGGGATGTTTTCAGTCAGGTCAGGGAACGCATCAAAGATAATAAAAGCCGTATAAGAAAAATGGGCGCTGATTATCTGGCTTACTCTTTAATAGATGCCATTGTAGATAATTATTTTGTAATACTTGAGAGGCTGGGAGACGACATAGAGCTGCTTGAAGAAAAGCTGGTGGCAAGCCAGACAGCCCAGACACTGCAGGAAATTCACCTCCTGAAAAGAGAGATGATTTTTTTGCGGAGGGCTATATGGCCGCTGAGGGAAGTCATCAGCAATATTGAAAGAAGCGAATCCCCGCTGATTAAAGATTCCACAAGGATATACCTGAGGGATGTTTATGACCACACCGTTCAGGTAATTGAAGCCGCAGAGACATTCCGCGAGATGGTATCCGGGATGCTTGATATTTATCTTACAAGCATGAGCAACAGGATGAATGCCGTCATGAAGGTCCTGACCATTATAGCGACAATATTCATGCCGCTTACATTTATTGCCGGGATTTACGGGATGAATTTTAAATACATGCCTGAACTTGAATGGCGTCTGGGCTATCCCGCGGTCTGGCTCATCATGCTCGGCATCGGCATTTCTATGCTGATTTATTTCAAAAGAAAGAAGTGGATGTAACCGCCCCTTTTTTATTTTTTTATTATTACAATATCCTCACAGTAAATAAAATGCTTTTTGATGTAAGTTCTCACTTCTCACTTCCCACTTCCCAGTTCATTGTAATACATATCTCTCTGCACAGGCTTGAAGCCTGCTGATTTTATTGCATCTGTAATATTTTTCACGGAGGCTTTGAATTTTACGCCTGCCGCGGCAACGACGTTTTCCTCAATCATGGTTGAACCGAAGTCGTTTGCACCGAATCTTAATGCAACCTGCGCAAGTTTAATGCCCTGCGTTACCCACGACGCCTGAATGTTGGGGACATTATCCAGATAAATTCTTGAAAGTACAAGCACGCGTAAATATTCAACAGCAGTTGAAGGATAAAACCGTGAACCGTGAACTGTGAACTGTGAACTGATTTCTGTATTCCCCGGTTGAAAGCTCCATGGTATAAACGCTGTAAACCCTCCGGTTTTATCCTGCAGGCGCCTTATCGCGTCAAGGTGCTCAATAATGTCCTCATGCTTCTCAATGCTTCCAAACATCATGGTAGCCGTTGTCTTCATGCCAAGATTGTGCGCCTCCTGCATAACATTAAGCCACCTGTCCTTGCCTATCTTCTTCGGGCTTAACTTTTTTCTTATCCTGTCTGAAAGTATCTCGGCACCTCCGCCCGGAATTGAGTCAAGCCCTGCGTCTTTTAAAATCTTTATTGTCTTTTTTAAGGTGAATCCTGCCTTGTCGGCAATGTAGCAGATTTCAGGCGGAGAAAATCCGTGAATGTGTATTTTAAATTTTTCCTTGATTGCCCTTAAGAGTTCTACATAATAATTAATGTCAAGCTCCGGATGAAGCCCGCCCTGTATGAGTATCTGCGTGCCGCCCAGCGCAAGGGTCGCCTTTATTTTATTAAACAGCGTCTTTTTATCCAGAAGGTATGCCTCCTTGTCCTTTTCATCCCTCCAGAAGGCGCAGAATTTGCAGCGGTTTATGCAGACATTTGTGTAATTGATATTACGGTCAATAACAAAAGTGACAGTATCCCCCGGATGAAGGCGCTTTCTGATGTTATCAGCCATCCGTGCGGGCATTTATCAGGGACCTCGGTTTTCTCAAGGTCAGAAACCAGCCTTGACAGCTCCTCATTGTTAAGCTGTTCGCTTCCCCTTACGGATTTATGGCAGGCAAGCCTTGCCGAGACCCTACGCAAAAGGTTATTTTTTCCCGGTGCGTTTGAACCTGTCTCCTCTGCCTCAATAATCCCTGCCGCAATGTCAAGGAGAAGCCCTTTCACGTCAGCCCTGCGGAGTTCCATTGGCATTGTCCTGATAATTATATTGTTTGCGCCAAACTCCTCCATATCAAGCCCAAAATCATGAAGAAGATTTTTCTGGTTCATAATAATATTGAATTCCCTGACAGGCAGTTCAACCCTGATTGGAAGAAACAGAGGTTCAACCTCTATCCCTGTCTTTTTTAAAAATTTTTCATAGAGGATTCTTTCATGGGCTGCGTGCTGGTCAATAATCGTAAGTCCGTCATCAGCAACTTCAGCAATAAAAGACTCTCCGATGTGAAAATATTTGTTGACAGGCGCAAGGGTCTTATCCGCAAAAAAATCAGTCTGAAATCTTTCTGTCTGACCGCGTGCAGATTTTATCTGAAAATCCTGAGATTCGCGGACAACTGAATTTTTGTACGCTTCGCCGGGCTGTTCAGAAACAGAGGGGTAAGCAATGCCTCTTGCCTGCTGCTGACTCAATGCGTTATAANNNNCTACTGATTTGTGGATTTTATCAGGAGATTCAAACCTGACCTCACGCTTTGCAGGATGGACATTGACATCTATCTTCCCGGAGTCAACATCAAGAAACAAGAAAAATGCAGGATGCCTGTCTTTTGAAATTAATCCGCTGTAAGCCGTATAAACAGCATGACTTACAGCAGGGTTTCTTACAGCGCGCCTGTTTACAAATATATACTGATAGCCTTTGCATGCACGCGTAAAATCAGGCGCTGACACAAACCCGTACAGCTTTATCCCGCTGTCCTGATTTTTTATTTCTCTAAATTCCTTATACAGTTCCTCACTGTAAAGCTGAATAAACCTCTCCCTGAGATTTTTTACGGCATGGATGTTAACAATGTCACTGCCGTTGTGGTTAAGAGAGAACGCTATCTCAAAATACGGAAGCGCCTTCTGCATCACGGCCTCAATTATGTGCGAAAGTTCTGTGGAAGTAGTTTTTAAAAACTTTCTTCTTGCAGGGACATTATAAAAAATGTCCCTCACCTCAATGGTTGTCCCATGAGACGCAGGGGCATCAGTGACAGTCTTCCCCTTTGTTGTGCTGATTTCTATTTTTGTACCTCTGTCTGAATCTGTCTCTGATGTTATAAGGGTAACCTTTGAGACCGATGACAGGGAAGACAGCGCCTCTCCCCTGAAACCGAGTGTTGATATATTAAAGAGGTCATCCTCTGATTTTATTTTGCTCGTAGCATGCCTCTCAAAGCAGAGCAAGGCATCCTCCCTCTCCATGCCGATTCCATCATCGGATACCTTAATGAGCTTTTTGCCTCCGTGAAGGATTTCCACTGAGATTCTCCCCGCACCTGCATCAATGCAGTTGTCTATAAGCTCCCTTACCACAGAGGCAGGCCTTTCTATTACCTCCCCTGCGGCGATTTTGTTGATAAGATGTTCCGGAAGGATGGTGATTTTAGACATAATTAAAAATGATACATGATTCACGATGCATATAAAATATAGTTAATTTAGAAATTAACATTGCAAAATTATCATTTAAAATTTGAACTGCTAAATGTTAATTTTTCAATTTACAGTGTTTCGTATCCTGTATTCCGGTTATTACTTTCTCCCCAAATGCTTCTCAATAAAAATAAACACCCACCCCATGCGTTTATAAAACAGATAGAGATAAAGTTCAAAAAAGAATTTATAGTTCCTGTGTTTCCATCTCCATAAAGACAGTTTGTTTAAAGGACCGAATATCATGCCGCTCCAGAAACTTTTCAAGAATCTTTCATAACG
>JACROO010000093.1 GCA_016214355.1 Nitrospirota bacterium
CTCACTTAAATATAAACCCGAATTTTAATATTTATTCTCAGGATATTGACTTAGAGGCGGTACTATTTGAAGCAGTTGAGCATGCCAAGAAGGAGTCTGATTTAATTAGCGATCTTGACAAAAAGACTTTATCAGTGATTCATCGTCTTAAGTCTTTTCTTGTCACACCAGATCGATGTGCTGAAGTTTTTCAGGATAAGTCTTTCGGAGACAGAATGACTATTGTTTACGCAGCTTATGAAAAAATATTAACAGAAAAAAATGCACTCGATTTTAATTCCTTAATTTTAAAAGCATACCAATTACTTGCAAAATATCCTGTCTTTACTAAACGATATCGTACCGTCTACCCATATATTTGCATTGATGAATTTCAAGATACGAACCATGCTCAGTACCAGTTCATTAAAATTCTTACGGGCGATCAACACCAAAATCTCTTTATTGTTGCCGATGATGATCAGATTATATACCAATGGAATGGTGCGAGTCATAAACGGTTGGAAGAGTTAATTCATGATTATTCGCCAGAAATCATCCAGTTGCCAATGAATTATAGATGTCCTGCTGAAGTAGTAGAATTAGCCAATAATCTTATCAGCTTTAACTTCTTAAGAGCATCAAATAAGCAGCCTTTGCAATCAGTTAGACAGAGTGTTAGAGATAGCAATATCGTACGCTTATTGCCATGTTTTGCTGATTTTGATAAAGAGGTCTCAGCGGTCGTGAAAGATATAAAGAAGCACCATCTTTCTGAATTTGGTTCTGTAGTAATATTGGCAAGAAATCGAAGGCTACTTGAGAGTGCTGCATCAGCACTCCAGACTGAAGGTATTCCCGCTGTCATTTCCCAAAGAAAAAATGAATTTGAGAGCACACCTTTTGTGTGGCTACATTCAATTCTACGGCTTGCCAATGATAAACAAAACCGAGCATATCTTGAAGCAGTGTGTGGTGCATTTGGGCAACTTGCTCAAATTGAGATTGATCCAGACGAAGTTATAAGCCAGGCACAGACATCACAGCTTGGTTATTTACAGCATTGGCTTAAACTTGTTCGTAATTTGGTATCTGACAATTTAACTAAAGAGATTATTGATAAGGTTTCCTACTTCCTGGTAGAAGGCAGGGATTTTCAAAATTTCAGCAGAATTGCTATTGAATGGTTTAAGAAGTTAGAGGTCAAAAAACAATCGTCAACTGATGATCCATCAAGGGAAGTCTTTGCGCGCTTCAAAGAGGAATTATCAGCGTGGGAATATTTGATGCAAGAGATAATAACTGCTTTAGGCAGCGAAATTACTTTGGAGGCATTCCTCCAAGAATTGCAAATGCACTCAAAAGAAGCACCAATAAAACCTAATACGGTTATCTTGATGACAATTCATGGAGCAAAAGGCAAAGAATTTGATCATGTCTATATAATCGGACTTGTTGAAGATGAGCTTCCATCATTTCAAAGTAAACAAAAGGGAGAGAAAAGTCCCGAAATGGAAGAAGAACGACGTAATTGTTTTGTAGCTATTACAAGAACTATTAAGACATTGACTTTGAGTTATGCGGAACGATATAGAGGTTGGGCAAAACAACCCTCAAGGTTTCTATGTGAAATGGGTCTATTAAAATCGTCTAAATGAGAGGAAGTAGGTTTCATCATCAACTACGACATTAAATACCGCATGGGGCGGGAGAGTGAGGAGGAATAATTGACGCAGGAAGAACTCAAAAAGCTATTGGACGAATTAAGAACCTTGTCTGCTGAAACCGAATGGGTTGAGTTTAAGGAAGCAAAGAACACTTTTCACTTTAATGACATAGGAAAATAT
Organism: Nitrospirota bacterium; assembly: GCA_016214355.1. Classification (GTDB taxonomy): domain Bacteria; phylum Nitrospirota; class Thermodesulfovibrionia; order UBA6902; family DSMQ01; genus JACROO01. The sequence goes on from JACROO010000093.1 coordinate 1,827, forward strand.
TTATCTGCTCTAAGCAATGAGGCAAATCTCAAAAACAAGGAATGTGGATGGTTAATTTTTGGAATAGAACATAAAAGCAGAAAGATTATCAATACACGATTCCGGACAAACAGAACTGATCTTGACAGCTTAAAATCTGAAATTGCTAATAAAACAACTAATCGTATTACCTTCGTTGAAATCTATGAACTTCACCTCCCCCAAGGTCGTGTAATCATGTTTCAGATACCTACGGCTCCGAGAGGGATTCCTGTCGCATGGGAAGGCCATTACTACGGCAGAGACGGGGAGTCTTTGGTAGCACTGAATTTACAGGAACTTGAACAAATCCGCAATCAAGGACAACAGTATGATTGGTCTGCTCAACTCTGTGAAGGGGCTACTATTGATGATTTAGACGTTGCTGCCATTGTAAAAGCCAGGGAAAAATACAGAGAGAAATTTCCTGCCACAGCAGCAGAAATAGACAATTGGGATAACATCACTTTCCTGAATAAAGCAAAAATTACCATTCAAGGGAAAATTACCAGAGCCGCGATTATTCTTCTCGGCAAAGACGAATCAGAGCACTTTTTGAGTCCTTCGGTTGCCCGAATCTCATGGATATTAAAAGATGAGCATAACGTTGAGAAAGATTATGAGCATTTCGGTCCACCGTTTTTATTGAATATTGATGCAGTATATGCCAAAATCCGCAATCTGAAATATCGCTACCTTCTTGACGATACCCTTTTCCCCACCGAGGTAACGAAGTATGAGCCTTATGTCATCCGCGAAGCATTGAATAATTGCATTGCTCATCAGGACTATGAACTACGCGGCAGAATTACTGTTGTCGAGGGAGCGGATGATCTTCTGTTTACAAACCTTGGAAGTTTTTTGCCTGAATCCGTTGAGAAAGTTATAGAACAGGACTCGCCGCAGGAATATTACCGTAATGCTTTCCTTGCGCAAGCGATGGTAAATCTCAACCTGATTGATACTCAAGGCGGTGGTATTAAGAAAATGTTCTCCCTGCAAATGAGCCGCTATTTCCCTTTGCCTGATTATGACCTCTCCGATCCCAGTAGGGTAAAAGTGCGGATTACCGGAAAAGTGATTGACGAAAAATATACGCGGTTGCTTATGCGAAAGACCGATATTGATCTCAAAACTATCATATTGCTCGACCGTGTCCAGAAGAAAGTAACCATCTCTAAAGAAGATGCTTCCCGCATAAAAAAAATGAAGTTGATAGAAGGGCGATATCCAAAAGTTTATGTGGCATCACATGTAGCCGCTGTTACTGGCGACCAGTCAAGTTATGTTAAATATCGTGCTTTTGATAATAAATACTACAAGGATTTTATACTTTTATATTTGCAGGAAAAAGCAAAAAAAAAGGAATCTGCAAGCAGAGAAGATATAGATAAACTTCTAATGAATAAAATATCCGAGGCATTAAACATAGAGCAGAAGCGCACTAAAGTTAAAAACCTTCTTTTTGAAATGTCACGAAAGGATAAGACCATTAAGAATATAAGCTCCAAAAGAAAGCCTAAATGGGTTTTAGCTTAAGCTTGGATAATTAGCTAAATAAAGCTAATTAATTAGCTAAATAAAGCTCATAACTTACGGTAAATGCAGATATTTATTTAGTTGATTAATAGATAGCTTAGCTGATAATAAAAATATTAGACATGATACGTTTATTAGCAGTAATAGAAAGAGACATAAAAAAATTCAGGCGCAATCCTGTTGTTGTGGTTATGGGTCTTGTAATGCCGATAATTTATCTTGTTATCATCGGCAATTCATTTCAGGGTAAACTCAAGAACCTTCCAATAGCGGTTGTTAATCATGATGCAGGCACATACGCTGCACGTATAATGGAAAACCTCAGGGCAGTGGAGGCAGGGAAACGGACATTAACTCTCATAAGGCTGAATGACCAGAAGGCCGCTGTTGCAGGGGTAAGAGAGGGCATTTACAAAGCCGCACTGATAGTGCCTCCTGATTTTACAAAAAAGGCGGTGCTTAAGAGACAACCGGAGGTTGGTCTTTTCATAGATAATACTGACAGTGTCTCCCTTGAGACTATACGCAATACTGTTAATGGAGCAATTATGTCTATCAGCGGGGAATATATCTCTATCAAGGAAAAACCCGGCGAGGTATATCTGAGGGACATAAACCTTTACAGCATGGTTGATTATTACCAGTCGCTTGTCCCGGGGGTGGTGATTATGGCAATTTTTTTAGGCACAATGACAGCAGGCGTATTTAATCTTGTTATGGATAAATTCCTTGGAATTGATGAAAGCTATCTGCTTACTCCCCTGTCAAGGACAGAGATTGTTTCAGGGCTTGTAATAAGCGGCCTTGCGATAACCACAGTTTTAGCATTCACTGTATTTACAATAAGCATGTTAATCACGGGCATTCCCCTTGCAGAAGGAATAGAGCAAGGGACATCCATATTTATTATCATAGTCCTTACTACCTTGGCACTTCTCAGCATGATGTTTGTTTTCCTCGGCAGGGCAACACACCCGAGGATTGTCGGCATATTCAGCGGATTTTTGAATGTCATATTCTTCTTCCCCAGCGGTGCAGTGTATCCTGTTGAGAGTTTTCCGGGATGGCTCAGGGCATTTGCAGGTATCAATCCTGAGGCATACGCCGTGCATGCAATGAAATCAGTACTGTTTAAGGGGGCAGGGCTTCAGGCAATTGCAGGCGACATAATATTTTTATTTGTCTTTACAAACATAATGATGGGCATTGCAATAATGTCATTTAAGAGAACCCTGTGAAAAATTTGTAGAAATTGCTGAGTTGATAATTTATAATTACTAAGAAGACCATAAGTAAGAGCACATTGCTTTTTCCGTCATTCCCGCAGTCCTTAAGCGGGAATCCAGTATTTTCTTTGGTTTTCCTGGATTCCTGCTTTCGCAGGAATGACTGCTAATGAGGCTTTACTAATAAACTCATTAGTAATTTCACTGCTTAAAATAACTGGAGAAAGGTCAATGGAAGAACTTAAAAGGCTAAGGGAAGAGATTAATAAGAGAGACGATGAGGTACTTAAATTATTAAATAAAAGAACCGAAGTCGTCTTTCAGATCAGAA
>JACROO010000060.1 GCA_016214355.1 Nitrospirota bacterium
AGCAAGACACTGATAAAGGCAGAATTAAGTGCCGTAGCCCTGATTGACCGTGCCAGCCGTGAAATTAGCCATTTTCTGTCATCCCAGCCGGATAAATTAGGGGATATCGTCTTCTTGGTACGCAATCTTATTAAAGAGATTTTTGACAAAGGAATTCCTCTTAGATTAAGTGCATCCATAGAAAATAAACTGGTTACAAATATAGCTGGTTCCATGCAGGTAAAAAATATTTTGGCTGTGCCGATTATGATTGAGGGCGAAATCCGTGGAGCGCTTATACTCTGCAATAAAATTGATGCCGATGAGTTTACCGCAGAAGACGAAGATACAACGTTAATGTTTACTTTTCAGGCTGCAATGGCAATTGACAGGTCGCTCTTTCACGGGGGAATTGCACATCTTGCGAGGACCGACGGACTTACAGGGCTGAATAATCACAGAACTTTTCATGAAATGCTGGATGTGGAGATTAAAAGGGCACGGCGTTACAACAGGACACTGTCACTTCTCTTGATAGACATTGATGATTTTAAAAAATTCAACGACGCTTACGGACATCAAAGCGGCGACACTGCACTTAAAAAACTTGCAGAAATACTTACAAAAAATTTACGCGCTATGGACTCTGCAGCACGATACGGCGGGGAGGAATTTACAGTAATCCTTCCTGAAACTTTCCTTGATGATGCGGTCATAATAGCTGAAAGGATAAGAGACGAAACAGGCCAGCAATTCTGCAGATTTTTGGATAAGGAAATGTGTATTACCATCAGTATAGGTGTCTCAGTGTTTCCTGATAATTCTACGGATAAAGACGACTTAATAAAGGCTGCTGATGATGCCCTGTACATGACAAAAAAGATGGGCAAAAACAGAGTGATAACGTATCAGCAGTATAAAGCCGCAACCATGAAGTAGAAGTGAATAGTGAACAGTGAATCGTAAAAAAACTAACCACTACTAATAACTATTCACTAATTACTGCCGTTACGTTCCCATCTCCCAGCTGCTTAGATATTTTTTCTGCTCAGCGGTGAGCTTGTCTATCTTTATCCCCATAGAGGAAAGCTTCAGTGCCGCAATCTTTTTGTCTATCTCGGCAGGAACTACGTATACAGCTTTTTTAAGGGTTCTGCCTTTTTTAACAAGATATTCAACTGAGAGCACCTGATTGGCAAAGCTCATATCCATAACGGCTGAGGGATGTCCTTCAGCGGCTGCGAGGTTTATAAGCCTGCCTTCGCCTAACACATAAATCCTTCTGTGGTTTTTAAGGGTAAATTCCTCAACAAAATCCCTCATCAGCCTTTTCTTTACTGCCATGCCGCTGAGATGATTAAGCGCTATCTCTACGTTAAAATGCCCGGAATTGCAGACAATGGCGCCCTCCTTCATTAACGGGAAATGGCTTTTATCAATTACGTTAATATCGCCGGTTACGGTAACAAAAATATCCCCTGCCGCAGCCGCCTGTTTCATAGGCATTACGCTGAATCCATCCATAGTCGCCTCTAACGCCCTTAACGGATTAATTTCCGTCACGATGACATTGGCGCCCATACCACGCGCCCTCATTGCAACGCCTTTGCCGCACCATCCGTAGCCTGCAACAACAAAGACCGAACCGGACATGAGCCTGTTTGTAGCCCTGAGTATGCCGTCAATCGTGCTCTGGCCTGTGCCGTATCGGTTGTCAAAGAGGTATTTAGTGTAGGCATCGTTTATGGCAATAATCGGATACTGAAGAACCCCCCTCTCAGCCATCGCCCTGAGCCTTATGACTCCGGTAGTAGTTTCTTCCGTACCTGCGAGTATATTTTTTAGAAGCCCTTTTTCCGTACTGTGAAGCATGCTTACAAGGTCTGCCCCGTCGTCCATCGTTATCTGAGGCTTAACGGCAAGGGCTGATTTTATGTGGCTGTAATATGTCTTTTTGTCCTCGCCCTTGATGGAAAAAACCGGCATGCCCTGGTCTTTTACAAGGGATGCGGCAACGTCATCCTGCGTGCTAAGGGGATTTGAGGCGCAAAGTGTGACCTCCGCCCCTCCTGCTTTAAGCGTCTCCATAAGAACACCCGTCTCTGTGGTAACGTGCAGGCAGGCTGAAATCCGGATGCCTTTAATGGGTTTTTCCTTTCTGAACCTTTCCCTTACCATCCTCAGGACAGGCATGTTCATCTCTGCCCACTCTATCCTTAATTTCCCTTTTTTTGCTAAATTAATGTCCTTTACATCGTAGTTCATTTTTTCTCCTTATCATTAAGATGTTGTTCTGTCTTAGACAGTTCTTTATATCCTTTGGATTTTGATAAAGGATTCAAAAGGTCAAGACTTATCGTGAGGCGTTACGGGTGTTATCTTTACTCATTACGCGTCACTCATCACGGATTACGGTTTTTAAAGTTTCGCCGCCTTTTTCATGTCTGATGCCGCATCAGTCTTTTCCCACGTAAACTCCGGTTCGTTTCTCCCGAAATGCCCGTATGCCGCTGTCTTTCTGAATATGGGCCGGCGCAAATCAAGCTTTTTGATTATCCCAGCAGGGGTAAAGTCAAAATGCTTCCTGACGATAGCGGCTACCTCATTATCAGGTATCCTGCCTGTACCGAAGCTGTCAACAAGCAGGGAGACAGGTTCTGGGACACCGATTGCATAAGCAATCTGCAGTTCAACAGTATCCGCAACCCCGGCTGCTACAATATTCTTTGCGACATACCGCGCCATGTATGCGCTGGACCGGTCTACCTTTGACGGGTCTTTGCCTGAAAAACAGCCGCCGCCGTGTCTTCCGAAACCGCCGTAGCTGTCAACTATTATTTTCCTTCCGGTCAGTCCTGTATCTCCCATAGGCCCGCCTATAACAAACCTGCCCGTGGGATTTATATGATATGTAATATGTTCCTCGTCAATGAGTTCTTTGGGTACTACAGGCTTGATTACACTCTCAATGATATCCTCTTTCATTTCCTTAAGCGTAATATCAGGGCTGTGCTGGGCTGATATAACTATCGTGTCTATTCTGTGCGGACGCCCTTTTTTATATTCTATTGTTACTTGTGTCTTTCCGTCAGGCCTTAGATAGTTGAGAATATCTTTTTTCCTGACCTCCGCAAGCCTTATTGCCAGTTTGTGGGCAAGCATTATCGGCATCGGCATAAGCTCCGGCGTTTCGCTGCATGCATATCCGAACATAAGCCCCTGGTCGCCTGCGCCTCCGACATCAACACCCATTGCAATGTCAGAGGACTGCTCATGTATGGCGGTAATCACGGCACAGGTTTCATAATCAAAACCGTACTTTGCCCGTGTATAGCCGATATCCTTTATGGTTTCCCTGATTACTGAAGGGATATCAACATAACAATTCGTTGTTATCTCCCCGGCCACAAATGCAAGTCCGGTGGTCACAAGCGTCTCGCAGGCAACCCTTCCTTTTGGGTCATCTGCCATAATTTTATCTAAAATCGCATCTGAAATCTGGTCGGCAACCTTGTCCGGATGCCCCTCGGTCACTGACTCAGAGGTAAAGAAATAATCTTTCTTCTCCATTGTATTTTCCTCCGTGGAATAAAAGGTTCTCTAAAATTGTAACAATTTTTTACTATATCGTGTCAATAGAAATATTATTTAGTTATATTAAATGATAGACTTTTCATTTTGAAGGAATCCAATGCTTGAGACACAATCTATGCAGAGGGACAGAGGCGGTATGTAGAAAGCCTCTCGGCATATGCAAGACAATTCCTGGAACAACTTCAAAAACCTGACGTAGACTCTATTGAAGGACTCTCACCATCCATTGCGATTGAGCAGAAAACAACAACAAAAAACCCGCGCTCAACTGTAGGGACAATCACAGAGATTTACGACTATCTGCGCGTTGTTTATACGCGAATCGGTGACATAAGCTGTTATAAGTGCAGCAGCCCCATAACCTCGCAGGGGATACAGCAGATTATAGAATCTGCCGTCAGCCTGCCGGCAGGGACACGAATACAAGTCCTCTCTCCGATTGTAATCGGCAGAAAAGGAGAATACAGGAAAGAACTTCAGGAGATAAGACAGAAGGGCTTTATCAGGGCGCGTATTGACGGGGAAACCGTTGACCTGACAAGGGAAATAAAACTAAACAGGCACAAAAGGCACAACATTGACATCGTCATTGACAGGCTGATTATCAAATTAGGCGTTGAAAGACGCCTCGCAGAGGCAATTAACCTTGCCCTCAGATTTACCCCGTTAGATAGTAAACATCTAAAGGGGTTTACCGAAACAGTAATAATCAACATGCCAGATGAAAACAGGGACCTGCTTTTCAGCAGAAAACTCGCTTGCCCGAAGTGCGGCATAAGTTACCCTGAAATCAGTCCGAGATTTTTTTCATTTAACAGTCCGTATGGTGCGTGTCCTAAATGTAAAGGCATCGGTTTTGAAGGTTTAAGCGATGAAACATCCCGAATGAAGCTGTGCACTTTATGCGGAGGCTCAAGGCTCAGGAAAGAGGCCTTAGGCGTAAGAATCAGCGGGCTGAATATAGGCGAACTCTCCGGCAAGGCTGTAAAAGATGCTATTAGATTTTTTGAGACGCTTAAGCTTAAAGAAAGAAATTTTATGATAGTCTCAAAGGTCTTAAAGGAAATAAAAGAACGGCTGATGTTCCTTGAAAAAGTTGGTCTTGGCTATCTCACTCTGGACAGGCCTGCATTTTCGCTATCGGGGGGAGAGGGACAAAGGATAAGGCTTGCCACGCAGATTGGTTCTTCTCTTACAGGCGTGCTTTACATATTAGATGAACCGAGTATCGGGCTTCATTCGCGTGACTGCGGAAAACTTCTTGAGAGCCTTTGTACGCTCAGGGATATGGGTAATACGGTAATAGTTGTTGAGCATGATGAAGAGACAATAAAGAGGGCTGACCACATAATAGATATGGGTCCAAGTGCCGGCATAAATGGCGGCTATGTAGTTGCAGAAGGCAGCCTGCATGAAATTACTGAGGATAAAGAATCTCTCACAGGTGCTTATATCCGCGGGGGGTTAGTAATACCTGTCCCGGTGAAGAGGAGAACCCCAAAAGGCCATCTTACGGTCTTCGGGGCACGGGAATTTAATCTGAAAAATATAAATGTTAAAATTCCATTAGGCGTTTTCACCTGCGTGACAGGTGTCTCTGGCTCAGGTAAAAGCACCCTCGTATTTGAGATTCTTTATAAAGCACTTGCACAAAGGCTTTACCATCTTAAGGGCGTACTCCCTGATGAAATCTATTCACTCAAAGACATGCCGGGCAAATACACAAACATAACAGGAATTGAATACATAGATAAGGTAATTAATGTTGACCAGTCTCCGCTGGGCAAGACACCACGCTCAAACCCTGCTACATACACAAGTATCTTTACGCTTATAAGAAGTTTTTACTCACAGCTTCCTGACTCAAGGGTAAGGGGATACGGTCCGGGGAGGTTCAGCTTTAATGTCGCAGGTGGCAGGTGCGAGGCGTGTAATGGAGACGGCCTTGTAAAGGTTGCGATGCACTTCCTTCCTGATATCTATGTGCCCTGTGAGCAATGCAAGGGCAAAAGATACAACAGAGAGACCCTTGAAATAAGGTATAAAGGGAGAAACATTGCCGATGTCCTTGAAATGACAGTAACGCAGGCACTGGATTTTTTCAGCGCCGTCCCCGCACTTAAACAAAAACTGTCTACACTTGAAAATGTAGGGCTCGGTTACATACAGTTAGGGCAGTCTGCGACAACGCTGTCAGGGGGTGAGGCGCAGAGGGTGAAACTCTCAAGGGAATTAAGCAAAAGAGCAACAGGCAAAACGCTTTGTCTACTGGATGAACCCACTACAGGACTTCATTTTGTTGACATCCAGAGGCTTATTGATGTGCTAAACAGCCTTGTTGATGCAGGCAATAGTCTTGTTGTCATTGAGCATAATATGGAAGTAATAAAGTGTGCTGACCATATAATTGATTTGGGACCCGAGGGAGGAGAAGAAGGCGGCAGGCTCATTGCAGCAGGAACACCCGAAGAAGTAGCTCAAAAACCCAAATCTTATACAGGCGCATTCCTGATAAAAAAACTCGCTTTACAGGAGGTAGTAGCATGAGAAATTTTAAATTTCATCCCGACTTATTCGGGACAAATTTCAAATTGTTCATTTACTGTTTACTGCCTACTGCCTACTGCTTACTGATTTTATGGGGTTGTACCGGTCAGGACAGGATGTTCAAAGAAAGCCGTATTGTAATGGATGCCATCTGCACAATCACTGTCGTCAGTTCATCAGAGAAAGAGGCTAAGGCTGCAATAGAGGCAGGATTCTCTGAGATAAAAAGGCTGGAGACGCTCTTGAATTTTTTTTCTGCTGACAGCGAAATCACAGCGATTAACAAGGCGGCAGGAAATAAGCCTGTCAAAGTAAGCGGTGAGACGCTTGACATTATAAATAAGGCGGTAGAAATTGCGAACATTACGAACGGTGCATTTGACCCCGCC
>JACROO010000040.1:0-9390 GCA_016214355.1 Nitrospirota bacterium
TAGAAGAAAGGCTGGACAAAGAGAAGAGATTAAGAAATGAAGTAGAACACCTAAAAGAGAAGATAATAAATGAAAAATGAAGGTTTGACCCCAAGAACGTGGCCCTGTAGTGCAGTCACAGGTGGCGGATGGATTTCCTATTTCCCTTCCTGTGGCAGTTTTCAATAGTGGAGGAACATTAAATGAAATTAAAAATATCATATCCTAACATCCTACCGTTTGTTGGCGGTATCATTGGCGTTGCGATGGGGGTAAGTTACTATATAGGTATTATGATTTCACAGTTGTTTATTGGGCGTCCTTCGTCTACTTGGATACTTGGTGTTTTATGGTTGCCTGTTTTCCTCCTTAAGCCTGGGCTGGTTGGAGTTTTGCTTGGCTCAATTGTATGGTTTCTTCTTCGCCCATTTCATCAACCCCGTTCACTGTCGCCAACCGAAATTAAAGCTATCAAATTACTACTAATACTATTGATGTCTGCGTCAGCGGCTGCAGGGGTAATAAAAATCATTAAGGGAGTATTGCGTTAATGAACTTTTGTAAAGGTTGGAATGAGAGGAGAATGAGAGGATGGTCAGACTTGACTATTGGTCAAGGAACGGGGTCAGGTCTTGAATCTTGCAATTTAGTTTTCAAAACCAACGACTGATACGAGAAGGAAAAGGGGGAAGGAAAAGGGGTCAGACTTGACTATTGACATTAGAGTTTAAGGTAAAGAGTTAACTATTGTGGCTATATCATTTACAGGGGGCATTGCAACGGTTACTGGTATGGGAACAACAACAAAAGTAATAGGTGGAGTGAGTGAAACTATTTCAGGATCTACTTCCACAGCAACAATAGTTGATGGTAACCCTGATGCAATGGGGATAGAGATTAAAAGCCCAATGGAACGATTTACTATAGCGCAGGCTCTCAAATTATAAGTGATGGCGATTTAGAAGCATAATAGGAGAATGGGTTTTCAATTATGGGAATTCTTACCGGCTTCCAGAACATTTTTAAAATATCGGAACTGAAGAACAGGATATTGTTTACTTTTGCGCTTTTAGCCGTATACAGGATTGGTGCTCACATCCCGACCCCGGGGATTAACGGTGAAGAGTTAAGCAAGTTCCTCATGGAAAAGGGCGGGGCGCTGATGGGCTTTTTTGACATGTTCTCAGGGGGTGCGCTCTCCCGGCTGACAATCTTTGCCCTCGGTATAATGCCTTATATAAGCGCCTCAATTATTTTGCAGCTACTTACGGTTGTTATCCCTGCAATCGGAAAACTTGCCAAAGAAGGTGAGAGGGGAAGAAAAAAGATTGTACAGTATACGAGATACGGGACAGTCGTAATAAGCGCTATCCAGTCATTCGGGATTGCCGCTGGAATTGAGAGCATGAATCAGGGCGCCTTTGTTCAAAACCCGGGATGGGCTTTCAGGCTTATGACAATGATTACACTTACATCCGGGACTGCTTTTATCATGTGGCTCGGAGAACAGATAACCGAAAGAGGGATAGGTAACGGCATATCGCTTATTATTTTCGCAGGTATCGTAGCTCGGTTTCCGAATGCAGTTATTAATACGACAAGGCTTCTTAAAACAGGCGAACTCCCTCTCTTTTTAATTTTACTTGTAGTTGTGATAATGGTGGCGGTGGTTGGCGTGATTATATTTATGGAGCGAGGACAGAGGAAAATACCGATTCAATACGCCAAAAGGATTGTGGGAAGAAAGGTTTATGGAGGGCAGAGCACGCATCTGCCTTTAAAAGTAAACAGTGCAGGGGTTATCCCACCTATATTTGCATCTTCAATAATAATGTTTCCTGCTACAATTGTCGGTTTCATCGCAATCCCGTGGGTGCAGTCTATGGCAAGACAGCTTTCGCCAGGCACATTGATTTATACACTGCTTTATGTCGGAATGATTTTTTTCTTCTGCTATTTTTACACAGCTATAATCTTTAATCCTGTAGATATTGCAGATAATTTAAAGAAATACGGAGGGTTCATTCCCGGCGTAAGACCGGGGCAGAACACGTCAGAATATATATACAAGGTTCTTGCGAGGATTACTTTTGGCGGTGCAATATATCTGTCAGTAGTATGTATTTTGCCCGATATATTTGGAACATATTTCAAGGTCCCGTTTTATTTCGGCGGTACGTCACTTCTTATAGTAGTAGGTGTTGCTCTGGATACTATTTCACAGATAGAGTCACATTTGATAACACGTTCTTATGATGGATTTTTGAAAAAGGGCAAGATCAGGGGAAGAAGAGGCTGAGATTATAATGTCAAATATCAAAACTTAAATATCAAAGTCGGCGGATTTTTGGCATTTGGATTTTGGTATTTGGACTTAATCAATTGATAGTTCTGAAATCACGTGATGAAATAAAGAGAATGGCTGAGGCGTGCAGGATTGTTGCCGAGGCATTGGACGGAGTAAAAAAAATTATAGCACCGGGTATCACTACGGTAGAACTTGATAAATTTGTTGAGTCTTTCATTATTTCAAAGGGTGCGACTCCTGCATTTAAAGGGTACAGAGGTTATCCGGCAAGCCTCTGCACATCAGTAAATGAGCAGGTGGTTCACGGCATTCCTTCAATCAGGAAGCTGAAACAGGGGGATATAATCAGTCTGGATCTCGGCGTATATTACAGGGGATTTTATGGTGATACGGCAGCAACTTTTCCTGTAGGCGAAATAAATAGGACAGCTAAAAGTTTGCTTGCTGTTGCGGAAGAAGCACTTTACAAAGGGATAGAATGTGCCGAGGCGGGCAGAAGGCTTTCTGATATATCATTTGCCATCCAGAGCTATGTTGAAGAGAACAGGTTTTCAGTGGTCAGAAATTTTGTAGGACACGGCATAGGCAGGGAGCTTCATGAGGAGCCGCAGGTCCCTAATTTCGGCGGGCCGGGCGAGGGACCCGTACTTGTGCCCGGGATGACATTAGCAATTGAGCCTATGATTAATGAAGGGACGTGGGAGGTGGTTATTTTAGATGACGGCTGGACTGCCGTAACTGGTGACGGAAGTCTGTCAGCGCATTTTGAACATACAGTGGCTGTTATGGAAGACGGCACATACGCCTTGACTAAATTATAAAAAACAAATAAAATAATAAGTTTAAAAATGCCAAAAGAAGAGGCAATAGAAGTTCAGGGGACAATTACAGAGACACTGCCGAACGCAATGTTCAGGGTAGAACTTGACAACGGTCAGCGGATACTGGCATATGTCTCCGGAAAGATGCGCATGCATTTTATCAAGATATTGCCCGGCGATAAGGTCACCGTTGAACTTTCGCCTTATAACCTTTCAAAAGGCAGAATAACGTATAGATTTAAGTAGTCGCAGGCTTTAGCCTGCGTTATAAACTTATAAAATATCGCAAACTAAAGTTTGCGGCTACCAAGAAATAGGAAATAGAGGGATATATGAAAGTTCGTTCATCTGTAAAGCCTATATGTGATAAGTGTAAGATAGTGCTGAGAAAAGGCATAGTCAGGGTTATATGCAGTAATCCGAGACATAAACAGAGGCAGGGATAAAGACAGTTATTAGTGAACAGTGGATAGTGGATAAGTTTACTAAATACTATTCACTAACGACTATTCACTTCCTAAGGAGGATAAGTGAGAATAGCAGGTGTTGATTTACCGAAAAACGAGAGGATAGAAATAGGGCTGACGCGGATTTTTGGCATCGGCAGGGTATCTTCGCAAAAGATTCTTGCAGAGGCAGGTGTTGATTTCAATAAAAGGGTTAAAGATATACCTGATGATGAGGCGGTCAAGATAAGGAATATCATTGACAGGGATTTCAAGATTGAGGGTGATTTAAGGCGGGAGACTGCCACGAACATAAAAAGGCTTATGGATATCGGTACCTACAGGGGGCAAAGGCATAAGGTTAAACTGCCTGTCAGAGGACAGAGGACAAAGACAAACGCCCGCACCCGTAAAGGACCGAGAAAGACTATTGTCGCAAAGAAGAGGGAGGCTTGATGTCTCAGAGAAAAAAGGGCGCTAAAAAAGGTAAGAAGGTTGTACATGCAGGGTCAGCATTTATACAAGCCACTTTTAATAATACAATAATTACCATTACTGACACTAATGGCAACGTAGTTACATGGTCCTCTGCAGGTTCACAGGGCTTTAAGGGTTCAAGGAAGGGTACCCCGTATGCAGCACAGATAGCGGCTGCGTCTGCAGCAAAGAAGGCTATGGATGTGGGAGTGCGTCAGATAGATGTATTTATAAACGGACCCGGTGCCGGCAGGGAGTCAGCAATCAGGGCACTTCAGGCGACAGGTCTTGAGATAAATCTTATAAAAGACATAACTCCAGTACCGCATAACGGTACAAGACCTCCAAAAAGGAGGAGGGTATAGTGGCAGCATACAGGGATGCATTATGCAGAAAATGCAGGTTTGAAGGCGAAAAGCTTTTTTTGAAAGGCGACAGATGCAATACCGACAAATGCGGCTTGGAGCGCAGGAAATATGCCCCCGGACTTCACGGTCAGAAAAGAAGGAAACTGTCAGATTACGGATTACAGCTCAGGGAAAAGCAGAAGATAAGGCGTATATACGGCGTCATGGAAAGGCAGTTTAAGAGATATTTTCATTTTGCTGAACGGATGAAAGGTGTTGCAGGCAGTAATCTCCTCCAATTGTTAGAGCGCAGGCTTGATAATGTTGTTTTCCGTTCTGGTTTTGCATCAAACAGAAGGCAGTCGCGGCAGTTTGTCAACCATGGTCATTTTAGAGTAAACGGCAGAAAGGTAAGTATTCCTTCCTATCTTGTGTGCGCCGGTGATATTATTGAACCAACAGAGGCAGGTAAAAATTCGGCACTTATACAGGAAAGCATTGCTAAGACAGAACACAGGGGTTTTCCCACATGGATAGAGCTGGATGCAAAGAACCTTAAGGGGAAAATTCTTCATCTGCCCGGCAGGGAAGAAATTGCCCTGCCTGTTCAGGAACAGTTAGTAGTTGAATTATATTCAAGATAAAAATAACTGAGAAGTAGGAAGTGAGAAGTGAGAATGAAGGAATATAAAATTTTCTATTTCCCGCTTCTTATTTCTTACTTTAAAGTAAGGGGGATATATGGATTTAAAAAAGAAGGGCTTTCAACTGCCTGAAAAGGTTATTTTTGAATCAGAAAGCCTCACAGGTACTTACGGAAAGCTTTATGCCGAAGCCTTTGAAAGAGGTTTTGGAACTACTATCGGAAGCTCATTAAGGAGGGTTTTACTTTCTTCCATAGAAGGTGCTGCCGTCACCTCTATAAGGATTCCCGGGGTGCTTCATGAATTTTCTACTGTACGCGGTGTTAAAGAAGACATAGTAGATATCGTGCTTAATGTTAAACAGCTCCGGTTCCGGCTGCATACAGACATGCCGCAGGTTGTTACGATTAAGGTGAAGGGACCGGCGGAGGTTAAGGGGAAAGACATAATTACAGGTCCCCATGTAGATATCCTCACCCCGCATCTCCATATCGCAACACTTGATAAAGACGTAGATTTCAAGATGGAACTGACTGTTAAAAGGGGCAGGGGTTTCAGTCCTGCGGAGAGAAATAAAGAAGAGGATCAGGCTGTGGATGTTGTTGTAGTGGATTCTGTTTTTACTCCGATTAAAAAAGTAAACTTCTGGGTTGAGGGGGCAAGGGTTGGCCGTTCAACAGACTATGACAGGCTTATTATAGAAATATGGACTGACGGAAGTATCACCCCGCAGAGGGCGATTGCACAGGCTGCTAATATACTTAAGGGGCATATATCGTTGTTCTCAATAGAAGAAGAGGACGAAGAAGAAATAGTAAAAGAGGCAGTTGCCGGGGCAAAAAATGATGATAATAATGATGACAGTCCGCCTATTTTTAATGAGAACCTTCTACGGAGTGTTGATGAACTTGAGCTTTCAGTTCGTTCTGCCAACTGTCTGAAAAATGTAGATATCCACACAATTGCCGACCTTGTCCAGAAGACCGAACATGAGATGCTTAGGACTAAAAATTTCGGAAGAAAATCATTAAACGAAATAAAAGAGGTGCTTACCACAATGGGCTTGCATTTTAATATGAGGGTTGATACAGATGCCCTTCAGAATGCGCTGCAGGAACGTCAGGGAGGAGGGCAGAGCAGTGCGTCATAGAGTTGCAGGCAGGGGTTTTGGCAGGAATACCAATCAGAGGAAGGCTCTTTTGAGGGGGCTTGTCACATCCCTTTTTGAGCATCTTAAAATAGAGACCACAGTAGCTAAAGCAAAAGAGGCAAAAAAACTTGCTGAACATATCATTACCTTCGGCAAAAAAGGGGATTTACATGCAAGGCGTCTTGCCCTTTCACTGCTTCCCAATAAAAATATAATAACAAAACTTTTTACCAAAATTGCCCCAAAGCTCACCAACCGCAACAGCGGCTATCTCCGTGTTATAAGGAGCAGGGTGCGCGTGGGAGACAGTTCATCCCTTGCTATCCTTGAGTTTGTTGATTATGACTCCATGGTTGAGAAGAAGGAAGAAAAGAAGAAGAAGGTAAAGGAAGAGAAGAAGAAAGAGGCGTAATTCCCTTAATACTACTTCCTTACTCCTCTTCTCCCTCCTCAACTTTCCCCATCAGCCTGAATTTTCTGTACCGCTCTTCAACGAGTTCTTCAACGGTTTTTTTTATTAATTCGGCGAGATGTTTCTTAATTACCTTTGCGAGGGTCATAGCAGTTTCCTTAGGGTCTCTGTGCGCCCCGCCGACAGGCTCGGGGATTATCTCGTCTATTACTTCAAGTTCAAATAAGTCCTGTGCAGTCAGCTTTAATGCCTCAGATGATTTTTCATACTCTTCCTGTGTTATTTCACTGCCGTTTTTTTTCCAGAGGATGGCAGCGCACCCCTCAGGGGAGATTACTGAATAAACAGAGTGTTCTAATATAAGTACCTTATCTGTTACTGCAAGTGCGAGTGCGCCTCCGCTTCCGCCTTCGCCGGTTATTACTGATACAACCGGTGTCTTCAGGACAGACATTTCAAGGAGGTTCTTTGCGATTGCCTCTGCCTGTCCTCTTTCTTCTGCGCCTATGCCGGGATAAGCACCGGCAGTATCAATGAATGTAATTACAGGCATGAGAAACTTCTCGGCTAATTTCATTATCCTGAGGGCTTTTCTGTAGCCTTCAGGGTGCGGCTGGCCAAAATTCCGCCATATCCTGTCTTTTGTCCCTCTGCCTTTCTGGTGGCCGATGACTGCTACGGGCATGCCGCCGAACTTTGCAAAGCCGCCTACTATGGAGGGGTCATCGGAAAACCTCCTGTCTCCGTGAAGTTCAACAAAGTCCTCCATCATAAGCCCGATATAGTCAAGTGTCTGAGGTCTTTCTGAATGGCGTGCAATCAGGATCTTCTGCCACGGCGTTAATTTTGAGAAAATATCAGCCCTTAATTCCTTTGCCTTTTTTTCAAGCCGTTTTATCTCAGATGTGATGTTCATGTCCCTGCCGTCGGCTATGCGTTTTAGTTCTTCAATCTTGTTTTCAAGCTCGGCAACAGGTTTTTCAAAATCAAGATAATAATACATTTTCGCTCCAATTAAAATAGGGTTCGAGGATTCAAGGATTCAAGTGTTTGAGTGAATAATAAATTTCAAAATTATCATTGCAAAATTAGCACTTAACAATGATTAAAAATAAATTTAAAATGCTAATTGTTAATTTTGCATTTTGCAATGTCTTGGATCTTTGACCCCTTGAATCCTATGTATTTTAACTTAATACCGCTGTTCCTTTCCCTAAAATTTCCTCTGCCTCTGAGATTGTCTCCTGCGAAGGCGTCACATACTGCTCTGTTAATATTAGTGTTTCCCATTGTCTGGGTGAGATGATTTTTAAATACACAGGGCAGTCACCGATGTGTTTTGCGAGAATATCTTTCAGCCTTGCGAGATTCTCCGAATCAGTGTCAGTATATAGTGTAAGTGTCAGTTTTGGATGAGAGTTTGGAGTTGGAGCCTGCAATTTCGCATTCCGCATTCCCGAAAAGGGACGTTGTCCCATCGGGACTTTACGTCCGCATTTCGCATTTTTGAATTCTTCCGGGTTTTGAATTGCATCCTCTATCGGCACTATTTTCCTTGCAATTACCTTCAGCCCTTTATCTGTTTTATTTATTTGTCCGCGGATAAGCAGGGGAGTATCCTGAGCAATAGTACTTGCTGATTCTCTGTAAAGGTCAGAAAAGACGGTTACCTCAACCGTGCCGTACATGTCCTCTATTGTATAATAAGCCATTAAATCACCGGTTCTTTTTACCTGTATGCGTTTGATGTTTCTCAGCATCCCCCCTATATTTACTTCATCTTTGTCCTGCATGTCCTGAAGCTCACAGGTTGGTATTACTGAAAATTCCTTTAGTTTTTCCTCATACCTGCTTAATGGATGCCCTGTTATATAAAACCCAATCGCCTCTTTTTCCATCATAAGGAGTTCCTGCTCTTTCCATTCTTCCATGTTAGGCAGCATTGATTCAGACGGCTGATGGAGTTCAAACATGCTTCCCTGTCCGGAGACTTTTATTCGCTGCGACCTGAGTGCGGTGTCTAAGATAGAGTTAAGTGCAAACATCATCTGCGCCCTCTTGCCCATAGAATCCATGGCACCTGCTTTTATAAGGCTTTCAATAACCTTTTTATTCACCCGTTTTGAATCCATGCTCATGCAAAAGTCAATGAATGAAGTAAATCTCTTGCCGCTGCGTGCCTCTAATATTGCCTCTATCGCAGAACTCCCTACTCCTTTTACTGCCTCCAGCCCAAAACGTATTGAATTGCCTGTGATTTTAAAATCACGCTCACTCTCATTAATATCAGGAGGAAGAATCGCTATATTCATCTCCTTGCACTCATTGATGTAAGAAACTACCTTTTCTGTGTTATCCATGTCAGAACTCAGAGCGGCTGCCATGAATTCAACAGGATAGTGAGATTTCAAATATACAGTCCTGTAAGAGGTAAATGCGTAAGCGGCAGAATGCGATTTATTGAATCCGTACTCTGCAAAATGCGCCATGTCATTGAAGAGTTTTGCTGCTTTTTTCTCAGGGATCCTGTTTAATTTTGCTCCGTGTACAAAGGCGCCTTCTAATTTTTCCATCACTTCTATTTTTTTCTTGCCCATTGCCCATCTGAGAGTATCAGCCTGCGCCATTGAGAAATTGGCGAGTTTATTGGCAATCTTCATAACCTGTTCCTGATATAATATGACACCATAAGTCTCTTTGAGGATTTCCTCAAGATGGGGGAGGTCATATTTGATTGGCGTCTCGCCCCGTCTCCTCTTTATATAGTCTTCTATCATTCCTCCGCCGATGGGACCCGGCCTGTAAA
>JACROO010000040.1:9429-13711 GCA_016214355.1 Nitrospirota bacterium
CTGTAAAGTGCAACTACCACTATCAGGTCCTCAAATGTCGCGGGCTGCAGTCTCAGCAGTAAATCTCTCATTCCTGAACTCTCAAGCTGGAATATCCCTGTTGTCCTGCCGGAGCACAGGAGTTCAAAGGTATCCTTATCATCAAGCGGGATGTTTTTTATAGAGAAAGGCTGAAGGCTGAAGGCTGAAGGCTGAAAGGACTTATTTATAATCTTTTCTGTTTTATCTATGACTGTTAATGTTTTTAGTCCGAGAAAGTCAAATTTTAAAAGTCCGAGCGTTTCTATTGCTTCCATGTCAAATTGAGTCGTAATTACTGTTTCATTCGGGGCTTTATAGAGAGGGAGAAACTCTGTCAAAGGTTCAGGTGAGATAACAACCCCGGCGGCATGTGTTGAGGCATGTCTTGAGAGTCCTTCAAGCCTTTTTGCAACATCAATTAATTCTTTTATTTCTATGTTGTTATTATATATTTCTTCAAGTTTTGGTTCATCCTTCATTGCTTTTTGCAGGGTGATTTTTGTAGTTGGTGGAACAAGCTTGGCAACCCTGTCAACCTCAGCATATGGTATGTTCATTGTCCTGCCCACGTCTCTTAATACGGCACGTGCCTGCAACGTCCCAAAGGTTATAATCTGTGCAACATGGTCATTGCCGTACTGCTGTGCAACATAATCTAATACTTCAGACCTTCTGTCCATGCAGAAGTCAACGTCTATGTCAGGCATGCTTATTCTTTCCGGGTTCAGAAATCTTTCAAAAAGCAGGTCATATTTAAGAGGGTCTACTTCAGTGATGTCAAGGCAGTATGCAACTAAACTTCCTGCAGACGAACCCCTGCCGGGGCCTACAGGTATGCCTTTGCCTTTTGCATATTTTATAAAGTCCCACACAATAAGGAAGTAGGAAGAAAACCCCATTGACTCTATTATCTTAAGTTCATGCTGAAGGCGTTCTTTATAATTGTCAGGGATATTTTTCGTAAATTTTCTCTCAAGACCTTCTTCTGCAAGTTTTTTCAGATAACCATTTGAATCATAATTAGCAGGCACTTTATATTTAGGCAGGTGGAAGACACCGAATTTAAAATCAAGATTACATCTCTCGGCTATCTTTTTCGTGTTTTCAACAGCCTCAGGAATATCTTTAAATACCGTTTTCATTTCCTGAGGGCTTTTAAAATAGAAGCCCTCGCTGGAGAATCTCATCCTGTCTGTGTCTTGGAGGGTTTTTGCTGTCTGGATGCATAAAAGGACATCATGCGCCTTTGCATCCTCTTTCCGGAGATAATGGCAGTCATTGGTTGCTGCTAACCCTATGTGAAGTTCTTTGCCTAATTCTATAAGCTGTCTGTTAATCTCTTCCTGTTCAGGCAGGTCGTTTGCCTGAATTTCAAGGAAGAAATTTTCGGCGCCGAGGATTCTTTTATAGTTCAGGGCAGCCTCTCTTGCCTTGTCAGTCATCCCTGCAGAGAGATAATAGGGGACTTCTCCCTTAAGGCATGAGGACAGCCCGATAAGTCCTCCGCTGTATTGCGACAGCAAATCCTTGTCAATCCTTGGCCTGTAATAAAAGCCTTCAAGATATGCCCTCGTTATGAGCCTTGTAAGATTTTTATAGCCGTGAATGTCTTTGCACAGCAGTATCAGGTGGAACGATGCCTCCGAGACATTGTCGTCCTTTTTTTCAAAGCGGCTTTTAGGCGCTACGTATATCTCGCAGCCTATTATGGGTTTCAGCCCGGCGTTTGAGACTTTTTTGTAAAATTCTATGGCGCCGAAGATGTTCCCGTGGTCTGTTATGGCTACCGCCGGAAGCTTATACTCCAGTGATTTTTCTATCAGCTCCTCTACCCGTATTGCCCCGTCAAGGAGACTGTACTGGGTATGGAGATGAAGCGGGATATAATCGGAATGCATGGTGAATTTTAGAATATTGCAGACACTAAGTCAATAAGCCCTATCCACCTGCGAGGTGGAACAGGGGCTACTTCTTTACAGGCTGTTTAAAATCTTATCAGCAATTTTATAACTATTCTCTATGCAGTCATTCATGCCGATTCCCCTGTATGCGTTACCCGTGAGATATAAATCAGGATGGGATTTAAGCTTTTCATCTATAAAGCGTAATTTTTCACCGTGACCGATGACATACTGGGGTATTGCCTTTTCCCACCTGTAAATCCTTGCTACCTCAGGGTCTGTCTTTAATGAGATGATATGCCTTAATTCATCAAAGACCGTATTTATAAGTGTGTTGTCCTTCAGCATTGCCAATTCAGGAGACTTCGCACCGCCCACCATGCTTCTTAGAAGGACGTGCCCCTCCGGAGCCCTGTTCGGGAATATGCTTGAGTCCCACAGGGTGCCGAGGATTTTTCTGCCTTCTATATGCGGTATCAAAAATCAGAAGCCGTTCAAGTCGTGTCCTACCTTGTCGCGCCTGTAACCGAAACAGATAATTGAAACAGGCGCATAGGGAATGCCTGCAAGCGACTTAGATAATTCCCTGTCAAAATCCTTTAGAATCTCTGCTGATTCATAGGCAGGTGTTGCGAGAACTACTATATCGGCATTTACAACACCGTCAGGGGTATAAAGCTGATATAAACTGCCGTGTGTTGCAAGACTGAGAACAGGTGTCCGGAGCTTTATACCGCCGGCAAGTCTTTCGGCAAGGGCGTCAGTAATAGCCTGAGCGCCTTCATAAAAAGATGTAAGGGTACCTTGAGGAGCCAAACCTACCTTCCCCCTCACCCTTCCCCTCTCCCCACTGGAGAGAGGGATGAGGTGAGGTGAGCTTGTCCTTTGCAGTTTTATCATCGCCCTTATGAGACTGCCGTATTTTTGTTCAAGTTCTTTTACTGCAGGAAAGCAGTGCCTTATGCTCATTTTGTAAGGGTCTCCTGCAAATATGCCGGAGCACATGGGGTCTATCAGCTTTTCAAGCCCTTCTTTTCCAAGACGGCGTTTTACAAAGTCTGCAACCGTCTCATCCTCAGGGCCTTTTGGTGCAATAAGTTCATAGGCAAATCTGATTTTACCCCGCCATGTCATAAGGTCAGACTTTAAAAAAGCAAGTGGCGATTCAGGAAGGACATTAAGCTTTTCTCTGGAAAATATAAATCTCTTTCTGGCGTTTTCATTACTCCTTAAAGGATTAATCCCCAGGCTTTTGCATAACTCCAGAGTCCTTGGTTTGTTGTCAAGAAATCCGTTTGCACCTTTTTCAAATAGAAACCCATGCGTTTTGTCGCTCCAGATTTTTCCGCCGGGCCGTTTATCACCCTCAAACACCGCAACCTTTAAATTGTCATTACGGCTCAAAAGGGCATAGGCAACGGTCAGGCCTGATATTCCTCCACCTACTATAGCTACTTTACGCATTCTATCTCCTCAATAAAAAACGCACAGATGATCGCTGTATTACAGTTTTTGTAGCCGCAGGCTTTAGCCTGCGTCAAATAATCATTAACCTTATTTACCCTCATCCAAAATCCTGTTCTTTGTTTATAATGGATTATCGCTTGCCTTATATCACAGTGGTCTCCTGTTCCTTTTATTATCAAGTGTTGATGGTCAGGCATAAAACAATAAACCGGAATAATACAATTCCTCTTTAAAGTAATTTCTCTAAGTATATCTATAAAGACATTTACAATATCTGGTTCGGTAAATAGAGCTATACGATTCTTTACACATAAGGTAAAAATTGCTGATAGTTCTCCTTTATAAAAATTTTCAGATAATCTGTGAATTTTTTCCTTTATCATAAATTAAAGTTATATAACGTTATATAACGCAGGCTAAAGCCTGCGGCTACATTTTTTGGAACACAAGCTCCTTTAGCGCCTCTATAAATTTCTCCGATGTATTTAAAGCATGACACCTTTTAAAATTCATTCCGTGTTTTTCTGCAAGTCCTTTATACAGAATATCTATTTCATAAAGCGTCTCTATATGGTCTGATACAAAGCTTATCGGCACAATAAATAAATTCTTACAGCCTTCCTTTGCAAGTTTTATTATAGTCTTTTCTGTTGTCGGCTGTAACCATTTAACATGACCGCTCTTGCTCTGGAATGAGAGATGCCATCTGAAATCAGAGATATTGTAAGGACTGAGAGAAAGCCTTTTATTAATTTCTGTGATTGTAGTCTTAATGTGTTCAAGATAAGGGTCGCCCTCTTTAATAAAACTCTCAGGCAGGCTGTGGGCGCTGAAGAGGATATGAACATCCTTTGCCACACTTTTTGTCCCCTCCCCCGATGCGTCGGGGAGGG
>JACROO010000041.1 GCA_016214355.1 Nitrospirota bacterium
CTACGCGGTGTCCGAGTTCTTCAGCAAGTTCTTCACCGCGTAGGTGTACTTGGTTACCTTTGTCCATTAAGAAGTTAAAGTAGTTATAAGGATTATGTAGGGAATAAGCAAAATGATACCAAGAATAATAATGCTGGTTCTGTGGGAAAAATTTTAAAATTAAATTCCTGCCGGAAATAATTTTTTCGTAAACCTTCCTAAAAAGCTCAATCTTCCAATAGTTTTTTCTTTCCAAAGATGTCAAACTTGTCTTTTAGGCCACAAGGCCATGGTTTGGCCCCCTATGGCCAAAGCCAGAGGTGAAATATGAGACAAGCTGATCAATTATCACACACAAGCCAAAAGGCTGTGGTTTGGCTTCCGATAGCCAAAGCCATAAGACAAAGACGCTGCCAATTCTGCGGGGAATTATTTGATCCTGACCCCAGGACTAAAGGTAAGCAGCGGTATTGTTCAAAACAAGCCTGTCAGTCCAAACGCCAAAGGCTGAACGAAAAAACCTGGCGCCTGAATAATCCCGAGTGCTTAGAAGAACAATACGAGCGCTCACGCCTTTGGTATGAAGCCCACCCTGATTATATCCGGCAAAGGCGCAAGAATAACCCCGAACTTTTACAGGAAAACCGCGTTCAAACCAGAACTCGCTGGGGGTAAAGAAGATAAGTATTACTTAACCCAGGGGTATAAGTGGCTTTTAGTGCGTTTGACAAAAGCAAGCCTATTGTCAAAGGCAGGGATAGTATGTAATAATCACAATCGATTTAAGCGGGTTACAAATTACCTGCCTCAAGGCAGATTATATGAACTATCGAATGTATTCTAACTTTAAAAAGGAGGCATGCCTTATGGACGAAGAATCTATCATTCAGAGGGTATTACATCTGCGGCAGGTAGAACATCTCTCGCAGCGCCAGATAGCCAAAGCATTGGGAATTGGACGTCATCGTGTCAGCCAGATATTAAAAGGAACAAGTTCAGCCAAACCGATTCTGAAAAAATCCGTTCTCGATGACTATATTCATTTAATTGTACATTGGTATAAACAATATCCCAATTTAAAAGCGCTGCAGGTTTATGAACGATTAAAGTCTTATGGATATAAAGGAAGCTATCCGTCAGTAGTGCTTTTCTCGCGGGAATACCGCAGCAAGAAAGAAAAAGCATACCATCCTCTTGTCTTTTTACCGGGAGAAGAAGCGCAGGTTGACTGGTTTTTCTTTAACCACGAACAATTAGGCCAGGTGGCGGGTTTTGTGTATATCTTGAGTTTTTCCCGTTATGCCTGGGGAATATTTTATCCGAAAACATCCTTTGAATTTTTCTTAGCCGGGCATCTGGAATGCTTTAAACATCTAGGCGGATTAGTTCATTGCCACCGCTATGATAATCTAAAAAGCGTTGTTCTTAAACGCACGCCCGTGATTGAATATAACCCGCAATTCTTGGACTTTTCCCGGTTTTACGGCTTTTCAATATACGTATGCAATCCATACAGCGGTAATGAAAAAGGCCGCGTAGAACGGCTGATCCGGGATATCCGCGTATTCCTTTACGCCGAAGATTTTGCTGATCTTAATGATCTCAACCGCAAATTCCACCTCTGGCTTCAAAAACGCAATAACACTTTGCACCGCTCCACAGGCAAGGCTCCTAAAGACCTTTTGTCTCAAGAACGGCTGATCCGCCTGCCGCAGGAGGTATATCTGCCGCGGCGTATTATTCCGGCGGTTGCATCCAAAACAGCGTTAGTTGAATTCGAAACGAATAAATATTCCGTGCCATCCAGCTGCGCCGGTAAAGCCGTGGATATCGCGGCTTATCCTGAAGATATACATATTTGGCTATCCGAAGGAAAAGTCGCTGCTCATAAGCGCTGCTTTGGTAAAAAACAGCTAATTCAAAATCCCCTGCACGCGGAAAAACTTCTTAATCAGACGCCGCAGTTTAAAATGCGGCGTATCCTGCAATTGATTACCGGCATGGATGAGGCTTTTTCTGAATTTATCGCTAAACAGGATACTGATGATGAACGAACACGGGCGGCGTATGAACTCTTTGTATTGCTTAAAACCCATTCCCGGGCCATGCTTACTTCGGCGGTTAGGGAACTTAATGCCTTGTCCTGTTTTAAGATTAAAGCCTTAAGAAGCTTATTACAATTACCTGAGCCTAAGGAGTCAACGCTTCTTTGGCCGCAAAACCAAAACCTATTAGACCTTACCTATGAAGAAAGGAACTTAAATGACTACGACCCCCATGCAAAAGATTTGGGAACAGCTTAAATTCGTCTCTGATTGTTCCGTTTTAACGGAAGACCAAATTAAAACCATCCTTCCGATTCTTAAGGAAGAGGCCTTGGCGAAAGAAATTAAACGTATGCGTTATTTATTGCAACGTTCCGGTATCAAACGTATCAAACGATTAGAGGATTTTGACTGGAAATTTAATCCCCAGCTGCCGCGCAGCGAAATTATGGGCTTTAGCGAATCCTGCTGGAGCCCAGAAATCAAAAATCTAGTCCTGATCGGGCCCAGCGGTGTCGGCAAATCTCACCTTGCCTCGGCCATCTGTTACAAAGCCATCCAAAAAGGCATACCCACAGCCTTTATCAGCTGCTTTGATCTGGTGAATAAACTTAAAAACTCGGCCAGCAAACACACCATGTTATTGTATTACTCCACTGTCAAGCTCTTATGCTTGGATGAGCTCGGCTATGTCTTCCCGACCCAGGAACAGGCCAATGATATTTTTCAGATTATCTCAAAACGCTCTGAATTAGTATCGACCATTGTCACTACCAATCTTATCCCATCCCACTGGGGCAGGATATTTGAGGCTTCAACTGCTACCGCTATCTTAGACCGGCTTAACCTAAATGGGAGTTTTATTACTTGTGAAGGGAGGTCTTATCGAAGCAAAAAATAAACCGGCGGGTGTTTTTTAAACCCTTACCTACCCAGCAGGCAGGCTAATATTGGTTGTTGTGGATGAGGTTTTGCCTGAATTTAGGCTAAATACGCGCCGTTGTCTGCCATTAAATGAACCACTCTTATTATTTTTGGCTCCATTTTAATTATCGCCCACATCCCCAGTTGTAACTTAATTTTATGTTGTGTTCTTTTGTTAACTTGTCGTAGAAGTGAGACATATTGAAATCAAAGTACTTTTCCCGGTAAAGCCTTAAAACTTTTTCGGCTGTATCAAGAGGGACTCTTCTTGGGCTGGGGACTTTGCGCCGGCGGTCATACAGGCCGTCGTAGCCGTGTGTCTCGTAGCGCCTCTTCCACCTGCGCATCTGCCGGCATGATACCCCAAGTATCTCTGCTGCCTGGAACCAATGGATTTGCCCGGATATTGCCCTTAAGATCACCTCTTGAACCTTCATTGCCCGCTCCAGAGGTTGTCCGATAATCCTCGAGGTTTATCGTCGATGTCTCGCCAAAATATATTGCAAAACAGCAAGGTTTTGCTATAATATTATCGACGATAAACCTATCAAGGAGGCCAATAAATGTCATTAAATGTGCGTAGCTATAATAGTAAAGACAATCTTCTTTTTCCTGCCGCAATTGGCGATTACCTTCCAGAAGACCATCTCGCTTGGACAATAGACGATGTGATAGAAAGCCTCGACTTAAGATGCCTTTATAAAAAAATCCCATCCGTAGGTAATCCTAGCTATCACCCGAAGATGATGTTAAAGATTCTCTTCTATGGTTATGCCACTTCCAATTTTAGCTCCCGCAAGATTGCCAAGGGGTTAGAAACTGATGTGGCTTTTATTTTCCTGTCTGGCATGCAAAAGCCGGATTTTCGCACCATCTCGGACTTTAGGAAAAACAATGCTGAAGAACTACCAGAGCTTTTTCTACAAATAGTACGGCTCTGCAAAAAGCTCGGCCTTATTGGCTTAGGCCATATATCTATTGATTCTACTGCCATTAAGGCTTCTGCCGACAGAGACAAAACTTACGACAGAGAAAGATTTCTTTTGGAAGAGCAAGCCATAAATAAGAAAATCAAGGAACTCTTGGATTGTGCGCAGGCCATTGATGACGAAGAAGACAAAATCTTTGGCCCAAGCCTACGTGGCAATGAGCTTCCTGAAGAATTGCGTTCCCGGCAAAAGCGGCTTGAGAAATTAAAAGAAACAAAGGAAAAACTTGAAGAGGAATCCCTGAAAGAGATAAATCTTACCGACCCTGATGCTACCTTCCAAAGAGAAAAAGGCAAGGTGTTCAGGCCTGGTTATCGCGCTGAGGTAGCGGTTGATGGGAAAGAGCAGATTATCATAGCTTGTGATGTCATAAACAAGACCAATGATCAACAAGAACTCCTTCCTTCAATAGAGGGCGTGGTTAACAATCTGCCTGAAATAGCCAACCAAGGTTCAAAGGTGGTAGTTACTGCCGACAGCGGTTATAGCGCTATGGAGAGCCTCAAAAAATTAGAAGAAGAAAAGCCCTACATTGACCCCTATATCCCAGATGTAAGATATCAGGCCATGCAGGATGGCAAGACAGTTGATGAAGACTCGCCATTTCATAAGAAACACTTCAGCTACAACCCGGATAAAGATGTCTATATCTGCCCGAATCAGAAAGAGCTTACCTTTAGACGGAAAGCCGTTGATGAAAGTAAAGCCCGTTATTCTGTCTATGCCTGTGGTGAATGTCAAGGCTGTCCATATTTTGGCAGATGCACCAAATGTTCCAGGGGCAGAGCCATAGCTATCTATGATAACCAAGAACAAATTTACAAGATGCGCCAGAAATTAGATTCAGCCGAAGGGAAAAGAATTTACAGTAAGCGTAAGATTATCGTTGA
>JACROO010000046.1 GCA_016214355.1 Nitrospirota bacterium
TGCTTAAGCCGCCCTTTTATCCAAAAGATGCACCGCTTCTTACGCTTATGGCTGCTGTTGCAACTGCGTCTGCAATAAAGGAATATATAGGGCTGGATGTTACTTTGAAATGGCCTAATGACATCCTTGCCGATGACAAAAAAGCCGGAGGGATATTGACAGAAATGAGAACTGAAGGGGAGAGGATAATTTTTGCGGCAATCGGCATAGGTTTAAATGTCAATATGTCCTTAGAGATGTTCCCTGAAGATATAAGAACGTTTACTACATCCCTGATGGAAGAAAAGGCAGAACATATAGACAGGGTTAAATTATTAGAATGCATACTTGGCAAAATAGAATACTGGTACAAAGTTCTTTTAAACGGCGATAAAAAAGCTTTGATTAATCAATGGCTGCTGTTAAATTCAACTACTTAATGGCAAGAAAAAATTTTAAGTTTGAATTGAATTTTTTTCCGTTATCAGACATAATATTCCCGTGAAACCTCCGTTTAATAAAGTCCTGTTAAAACTTCAGAAGGGCATGCGGCTTTCCAGATGCCGCAAATGCGGCTGTATGCACACGACCCTGAATAATCTCACATCATCCCTGCCCTTAATTATTAAAGAAAGCGGGGCTAAGGATTTGCTTCAGAGCGTCAAGGCTTGGATAAAGGAATTAGAGCCTATGGAGTATCCGTGCTTTAAGTGCAAATACTGCATCCCTCCTGAAGCCATGAGCATTCTTACGGCAAAATATCCTGTTATGGCTTCATCATCGCTTTCAAGCTGTGAGTTTGAAGTAAGTAAAAACACTTGGCCGCCCGTTGCCGGAGAATATATTGTGCTGGATAAAAAAGCGCCTGTGGCGGTTTCTACCCTTGCAAGCGACAAACTGTCTGAAGACCTGGCTAAACTCAAGCCTGAAGGGCTTTGCATCACCGGAAAAACGGAGACCGAAAATATAGGCATTGATAAGATTGTCAAAAACGTGGTTACCAACCCGGCGATTAATTTTTTGATTGTTGCAGGCAGAGAACCTGAGGGGCATAAGAGCGGGGAGACGCTTCTGGCTTTGTGGGAAAACGGCGTGGACAAAGACATGCGCGTTATAGGCTCTAAGGGAAGACGCCCTGTTCTTAAGAATGTCTCCCATGCAGATGTAGAGGCTTTTAGAAAGCAGATTCTGATTGATAATATGGTCGGATGTAAAGACGTAAAGAAGTTGGTTAAGAGGGTGAAAGAGCTTTCAGAAAAGGCTCTCTCTACTGTAAGTTCCTCGGGCTGCGGATGTCACGAATGTCACGATGAACCTGAAGTTGTCATGTTAGAGCCAAGGCTGCAGACAGTGACAACGGTCCCAAAAATCAAGGCAGCAAAACCAAAGACAGTAAAGCTGGACAAGGCAGGATATTTTGTGATTATTCCTTCAAAAGAGACAGGCATTATTACAGTTGAGCACTATTCGTATGACAATAAATTATTAAGAATTATTGATGGAAAAAACAGCAGGGAGATCTATTACACAATTATTGATAGCAAGTGGATAACGGACTTAACTCATGCTGCATATATCGGCAAAGAACTAACAAGGGCGGAGATGTCTATTAAAAAGGGATTTAAGTTTGTTCAGGACGGAGCATAGGTTAGTTAACGGTTGACAGTTAAATAAAAAGACATATTAAATTTGCTTTTGGATTTCTATCATGGCAAAAATAATTGCAATAGCCAATCAGAAAGGCGGAGTGGGGAAAACCACTACCGCGATTAATTTAACGGCATCCCTTTCCGCTGCCTCAAAGCGCGTCCTGCTTATAGATACAGACCCGCAGGGAAACTCAACAAGCGGACTTGGCATGGACAAGAACAGCCTCAAGGGAAGCCTTTATAACATATACAGCGGGACAAAAAACATTGAAGAGGTAATTTGCGATACTAATCTGGATTTTCTCAAGGTCATCCCCTCAAACATAGACCTTATTGGCGCTGAGATTGAATTAGCTGAAAAGGCAGGGAGGGAGTTAATACTCAAGCACGCTTTAGAACCAATCAAGTCCCAGTATGATTTTATCTTTATAGACTGCCCTCCGTCCCTTAGTGTTTTAACGCTCAATGCCCTTGTAGCTGCTGACAGCATAATAATCCCGATGCAATGCGAATATTTTTCATTAGAAGGCATCGGCTCTTTAATAAAGACGCTTAATCTTATAAGGGGTGCGTTCAATCCGTTACTGGGCATAGAGGGGATTCTGCTTACAATGTTTGACGGAAGGAACGCCCTTGCGAATCAGGTTGCCGATGAGCTGAGACAGCATTTTGGAGATAAGGTTTATAAAACAATTATTCCGAGGAATGTGACTCTTGCCGAGGCACCGAGCCATGGGAAGCCTGTTATTTTGTATGACATCCGCTCCAAAGGCGCTCAGAGTTACATTGCATTAGCTGAGGAGGTGATTGGCAGTGAAGCCTGCGCTGGGTAAAGGACTTGCTGCGCTTATTCCTGAAAAGGGGAAAACAGCTTTGACCGGTGGAATCCTTGAGCTTGATATAAATAAAATAATCCCTAACGAATATCAGCCGAGAAGGATTTTTAAAGACACCGCCTTGCAGGAACTTGCACAGTCAATAAAAGAAAAAGGCATTATCCAGCCTGTAATTGTAAGGCGCGGTGATGATGATTCATTTAGATTAATCGCAGGAGAGAGAAGATTACGTGCAGCCAAAATTGCAGGACTTGCGACACTCCCTGCAATTGTAAAAGACGCTGCCCCTGCAGAGGCGATTGAGCTTGCCCTTGTAGAAAATATTCAGAGGGAAGACCTGAATCCAATTGAAACCGCAGAGGCATTTCAAAGGCTTATCAGCGAGTTCAATCTTACACACGATTCACTTTCCCATAGGGTCGGCAAGGACAGGGCAACTGTTACAAATTATCTCAGGATATTAAAACTCCCTTCAGAGGTCAGGACATGGATAGCAGACGGCTCTTTAAGCATGGGACATGCAAAGGCACTCCTGCAGATAGAAAATTCGCGCATCCAGATAGATACAGCAAGGAAGATAATAAAGAAGGGCTTAAGCGTCAGAGATACAGAGGTGTTAACCAAAAAGGCATTATCAACATCAGGCATTACTCCTCCCAAGCAGCAGCACTGGAAGGAGCCTCAGATAGCAGCCCTTGAAGAGAAACTGATGCACAGCCTTGGAACAAAAGTTCGCCTTATTCACAAAGGTAAAAAGGGCGGTAAGATAGAGATTGAATATTATTCGCTTGACGAATTAGACAGGATACTTGAAGTCTTAATCCCGTGATTAAAAAACACCCCTCCTGTGTAAAATAACTTACCTTATGCGCAGGGTTTAAAAATATTTACAACCCGTGTTTACTACTTCTTGGTTTTTTTTGTCTTCTTGGTCTTTTTTGTACCGCATGTCCCGCAACCCATATTCTGCCTCCTTTTAAATAATTTTAACTCCGACTGCAAGGTCTTATTAATTTTACCATTTGACAAAATAAAGTCAACTGTTAAAATAGGAGCAGGACAGAACAGAATTTACTAAAGGCATTTGCCGGGGAATCGCAGGCAAGAAACAGATACACATATTTTGCGGGTGCTGCGAGGAAAGAAGGATACGAACAAATCGCTGACATCTTTCTTGAGACAGCAGAGAATGAAAAAGAACACGCAAAGGTATTTTTTAAATATCTTGAAGGAGGAGATGTTGAAATCACAGCCGCTTATCCGGCAGGGATGATTGAAACCACAAAAGAGAATCTTGACCACGCCGCTGCCGGTGAAAATCTTGAATGGACAACACTCTATGCTGATTTTGAAAAGGTTGCAAGGGGTGAAGGATTTCAGGAAGTTGCAGAATCTTTTAAACAAATTGCAAAGGTTGAAAAATTTCACGAGTCAAGATACAGGAAACTTTCGGCTAATTTGCAGTCAGGCACTGTTTTCAAGAAGCAGTCAGACGTAAAGTGGCACTGCAGAAACTGCGGCTATATTTTTGAGGGCGCAGAAGCTCCTGCAGAGTGTCCTGCATGTAAACACCCGCAGGCTTATTATGAAGTTTTAGCAGAGAATTATTAAAGAAAGTTGCCATATTATTGCTCTTCACATATTTATGAGAGTGTTTCCTGCGCACCTCTATGGCAATAATTCCAAAAATTTCTTACGCACATAAGGATGTAGTTTTTCAGCAAAATCAGAGGATAAATGGTGTGTTTCTATTAGCCTCTGCACATCCGCTAAGTCCTGCAGACGTGCTTTTGCAGTCATACCCGATGCCAGTTTAAGTTCAATCAATGATTTTAGGTCAATAACCTTAATTCCTTCATGGGTTTTCATTACCTTCTGCGGGTTAGGAAACGCAATTGGCTTTGGCTTCCCATCTCCTGGGAATTCCCCAGCCACAATAAATTTAATCTTAACTCCTGTCTCAACATCCCGAAGGTTTCGGCTTTTAGGAGCAACCCGAACATAACCTTTGCCAATAAGTCCCTTATGAAGCCTATCCAATCCCTCACTTGATATTAGAAGATCAATGTCTTCGGTAAACCGCCGCACCCCATGTAGAATAAGGGCATAACCACCAACCAGACTGTAGGAAATACCTAACTCGTCTAAATGTTTTGCAAGGCGTTCATATGTCTTTTTAAGCCTGCCTTGTCCTTCGTACAATTCTTCTGCCTCCCTCAGCACTAAATCAAAAGAATCTTTAAGCTCATTTTCATATGAAGGTATTTTATTTTTTGTTATTTTTTCCATTGCCTAAAATTCTAATGCCGGTTCAATTCACAAAAACCGCTAACAGAAAAATATCACTTGCCAAGTGTCCAAACCCCACACATTCTATTCTAAGATAGTCATTCTGATACCGGTAGTAGTTCGCTCCCATTTTTTGTTTGGATAAAAGACCCATCATAGATAATATTTTACACTTCAACCAGTTTATAATCCAGTTTTCCAACTCCGATTTTCCGGGCATATTCAAACTGGTGAAGATGTGTCTTTATCTTTCCATTCCTTGAGAAAGCATCACCTTTTCCTGTCAGCATATCAAAGCACGCCTTATCCAGCGCCAAAATATCTTTTGAAGCAAAAATTCCAGCATCTTCAACTATCTTAGGGT
Organism: Nitrospirota bacterium; assembly: GCA_016214355.1. Lineage (GTDB taxonomy): Bacteria > Nitrospirota > Thermodesulfovibrionia > UBA6902 > DSMQ01 > JACROO01. The sequence continues at coordinate 5,118 of JACROO010000046.1, forward strand.
CATCTCCTGAAATACAATCGCATTCTTCTGTGATATCAAAGGCAAAATTTATAAAAACCTTCCTCTTGATTTGCGAGAGTATGCCGCATGCATATTCCGCCATCCTTTCAGCAAAGACATTTGTGTTTTCACGCCAGTTGATATTCACTGTGTCAAACTTGCAGGCTGAGATGCACTCGCCGCAGCCAATGCAGAGTTTTGAATCAATGAATGCCTTTTCATTTTTTTCTGAAATTGCTGAGGCAGGGCAAATCATGATACAACATCCGCACATTGTGCAGTTTGCCGTATTGATTGCAGGCATTACTGAAGAATGCTGAACCTGCTTGCCTGCACGCGATGCCATGCCCATTGCGACATTTTTAATTGAGCCTGCAAAACCCGAGAAGAGATGCCCTGTTATATGCGAGAGGACTATCAAATCCTCAAGAACACTTACAAGAGAAGGCACCCGAATTTCTTTTATGTTTTTGTAATCAACTTTAATAATCCTGGAATCAGTTCCAAAAACGCCGTCGGCAATAATATAGGGGCATCCAATGTTATCCGGCGTAAAACCTTTTCTGTATGCAAGGTTCAAATGGTCAACTGCATTCTGCCGCTGACCTGTGTAGATAACATTTGTGTCAAAGACAAAAGGTTTTGCACCGCGTTTTTTCAGGTTGTCAACTATAATTCTTACAAGCTCGGGTTTAATGTATCCTGTGTTTGCCTTATCGCCAATGGTCATCTTTATGCCGACAAAAGTCCCGACGCCTCGGGATTTGAATTCAGATAGAAAATCCTTAATCCGGTTTAATAGGGTATTTAGACAGGATTCCCTGTTTTTACCCTTTTCTAACCTACTGTAGTAAACGTCTGACTTCATGGCATATTCCTTTGCTAAGTGTTTTCTTATTTTTCTTTAACTTTGTATTCAAAGCCGAGGCTTACAGGTTCAGCGTGTGGGTTCTCCCACATAAGGCAGAAATATTCCTGTTCTTTAAAATAATAGTGTTGTTCGCTTACGTTAAGGACGCCGCTGAATTCCGTGACGCCTTTTTTTGAAACAGGGTAATACACCTTTTTTCTCCATAAATTTATCTTGATGAATTCAAACAAAAATAGCAAGGGTAAAACTATACTGCCGTTTACTGTACGAGGTTCTCAGGACTTCTTTAAAATCGGGGAAGGAAGTGTTAACTGAAGTCAAGACTATCACAATCTAAGTACTGTAGCAGGCGTTAATCCTCACATACTCCTCTGTTAAATCACATGTAAGCACCTTTGCCTCTTTTTTGCCAAGCCCTAAATCAACAAGAATAGTAATCTCTTTCTTTGCCAGAAGCCCTTTTAATGTACTGCTTTGGGGTGCTCCCATACCCCTGCTTACTATCTTGACGTTATTAAGGTATATATCAATTTTTTCTTCTTTGACATCAACGCCTGCATAACCTATTGCCGCCATAATCCTGCCCCAGTTCGGGTCTTCCCCGTATATGGCAGTTTTGACCAGAAGCGAATTTGCGATTGATTTGGCAGCCTTCACAGCATCGCTTTCTGTCCGTGCCCCTTTTACGATTACTTCTATAAGTTTTGTTGCACCTTCACCGTCTCCGGCAATCATCTTTGAGAGGTTATATGCTACATCTGCAAGCGCATTTGCAAATTTATGATAAAAAGGCGTGTTCTTTTGTATCGGGTTATTTTTCATTGCACCGTTAGCCATCATCAAAACAGTGTCGTTGGTGCTCATGTCATTATCAATAGCAAGCCTGTTAAAAGAGTTCTCTACGGCGTTTTTTAAAGCTGCATTAAGGGCATCATGCCCGATTGATACATCAGTAAGTATAAAACACAGCATTGTTGCCATATTTGGGCATATCATCCCTGCACCTTTTGCCATGCCGGCAATCGTGCCTTTCTTCCCGCCGATGTCTATTTTTTTTGAAAATATCTTTGGGAATGTGTCAGTGGTCATTATTGCAGAGGCAACATCACCTAAAGAATTATAAGACAGCCTCTTTACCAGCACCGGAATTGAGCTTTTGATTTTCTGTATTGGTAGGGGATGTCCTATGATGCCTGTGGATGCCGCGTAAACAAGCAAAGGCGAAATACCAAGTTCTTTGGCTGCAGAATCAGCAGTTTCTTTTGCGTCTTTAAGTCCCTGATGCCCTGTGCAGGCATTTGCGTTTCCGCTGTTGATAATTATTGCCTGCCCTCTCCCTGAGGAAATTTTTGAAATATCAAGCCGTACAGGCGCTGCTTTTATTTTATTTGTTGTAAAAAAACCTGCTGTATTCGCCTTTGTTTCCGAAAAAATCAGGGCAAGGTCTTTCTTCTTTGTCTTTTTTATACCGGCTGATAAAGCAGCAAACTTAAAGCCGGGGACTTGAGGGTTTTGGAATTTGGAATTTGGAATTTGGAATTTTGGTTTCATGGATACGGCGCAAAGGGTTTTAATCCTTCCGTCTCCTCAAAGCCGTACATGATATTCATATTCTGCACAGCCTGACCTGAGGCGCCTTTCAGGAGGTTGTCTATTGCACTGACAATTATTAAAGAGTTTTTACGTTTATCAAAAAATACTGCAATATCGCAGAAATTGGTTCCTTTAACGGCTTTTGTATTCGGGTATTTTCCGCTTTTTAATACCCTGACAAACGGCTCTTTTGCGTAAAACTTTTGATACAGTTCATTTAACTGTGAACCGTCAAGTGCCCGCCCCGCTTCGCTGAGCAGGGCCGGGGTGAACTGTTTACGGTTCTTGAGCTTTACATAAATTGTACTCAGGATGCCCCTGTCCATAGGTATAAGATGCGGCGTGAAGTTTACTTTAACATCTTTTTTAGAGATAAAACTCAGTTCCTGTTCTATCTCTGGCGTATGGCGGTGTGTTGTAACAGCATATGCTTTTACAGATTCATTTGCCTCAGAAAACATAAAAGGCAGGTCAGGATTCCTTCCAGCACCCGACACCCCGGACTTTGAATCTACAATTATGGAGTCAATGTCAACTGCAGGGTTTTTCATTGCCGGTGCAATGCCTAAAATAGCGCTTGTAGGATAACAGCCCGGGTTGGCTATTATCCGGGCATTTTTTATTTTTTTCCTGTATAACTCCGGAAGCCCGTACACAGCTTTTTTTAATAATGCCGGATACAGATGCGGGGTTTTATACCACTCCTCATATACAGACGGATCTTTTATCCTGTAATCAGCAGAAAGGTCTATTACTTTTTTGCCTGCCTTGTAAAGCTGATACACTACATCCTGTGAGGTTTTATGCGGAAGGCAAAGGAAAAAAAGGTCTGCTTTCTCTACAAGCTTTTTTACATCTACATGTTCAAACCTGTCGGAGATTCTAAGATTAGGGAACAGTAAATAAACCGGTTTGCCTGCAGAGCGTTCAGAAGTAATAGCAGTAATTTTTACCTGAGAATGATTAAGGAGAAGCCTTATGAGTTCGCCGCCTGTATATCCGCTTCCGCCTAAGATAGCGACTTTCAGTAGCATAGTGAACAGTAAAAAGTGAACAGTGAATAGTGAACAAAAAACTTATTGTTAAGTGCCTTTGATGCACTACTCATAATTGTCAGGTAATTATCTCTTTGAGAACTGGAATCTCTTTCTTGCACCCTTCTGCCCGTATTTTTTTCTTTCCTTAACCCGCGGGTCCC
>JACROO010000094.1 GCA_016214355.1 Nitrospirota bacterium
AGTCCTTTAAAAAACGTGATATTTAAAACAGAAACCTCCATGGGATATACAGGGTTACCGTACAAAATCCAGTTTTTAATATACCAGTAACCTCCCATCAGGACGGCAGGCAGTAAAAAATAAATTATAACCAGTCTTATGCGTTTGAAATTTTTAATCACCGCCGAGAACGATAAAACCACTATAAACAGGGGGCCGGAGGCTTTTGAACCGACAAGGATTCCAGCCGCAAGTCCTGAAATGAGAATGGGGAGATAATCATCCTGCAAATCATCATACATAAGGAAATTAATCGCAATAAGAAACAGGACAGACACTGCAACATCCACATAATTTGTTGTGGACTGCAGGATTATTAGGGGAGTAAAGAAAAATAATAGGGAAGAATAAACTGCATGTTTTTCCTTTATCTTTAACTTAACGGCAATGCTGTATACGGTCAGGACACCTGCAACAGCAAAAAGTAGCTGACTGAGGTCTGTAATAATATCGCTTTTTAAGAAGATAGTATTCCATAAAAAAAACAACTCTATGTTTTTAGGGAAAATATTCATGAATAAATCAACAAGAAAGGGGGCGGGATTTTCTTGAATAGCTCCGCTCTGTATGATATGCCCTACTATGGGGAGGTGATACCATAGGGCATCCCATGTATAAGACGGGAAAAGATACCCTAAAAATATTAGCCAGCAGACGGAGATGAGGAAAATGCTGAAGATGCAGAGCAACTGCAGGTCTTTTCTAATTATATTAAAAAATCTTGCAGTCTCCTCTTTAAATTCATGGAGAATTTTTTTAAAAAAAGAGGAAATAAGTGTTTCATCGTGAGTTCTGTCTTTATTCAAGCCAATTGCGAGCCCAAATACCACTAGTGATATTGAAACATTCAGTAAAAAAAGAGGCATTGCATACAGCCTTTTAAACACTACGCCAAGCAGCATCTCTGTACCTATTATCTGGGCAAGCGAAAGGATAAGGGCTGCTATTATCCTGTCAATGAAAGATATAGAATGTCTTTTTTTATAAACCCCGTTAGAAAACTTGGGTAGAGCTTTTTTTCTAACGGGGTAAAGGAGGCAATACCATGAGGAGAACAGAAAAAGATTTACAATCAGATAGGCTGTAACATCAAAAAAAGTAGTTTCCATTTGGTTTTCACAAATGCTAAAAAGGTATTATTTTTTTTGATCCTGCAACCTTTCAGCCTTGCTCTTTAGTTTGTAGGCAATATGGAATTCTTTTTTGGCATCATCAATCATGCCCCGCTTTTCATATATCAAACCAATATCATAATGTGCATAAGCGTGCCTTGAATCTATCTCAAGCACTTTTTTATATTCCTTTAAAGCCTCCTTATCCTGACCGTTGAGCCTGTAAATAAAGCCCATGTCATAATGAGCGTATGGATTATCAGGATTAATTTCCAGCACCTTTTTGTACTGTATTATTGCTTTATCCAGCAAGCCTTTCTCTCTGTAAACGTAACCCAAATCATAGTTTGCGTCAGGGTGATTTGGGAAAAGCCTTAATAATCTTAGATATATTTCTTCTGCCTTGTCAAAGTCTTTTTTATCCTTATAAATTAATCCAAGGCGGTAATAAGCAAATGCATCATCAGGATTTGACTCTATAGCCTTTTTAAATTCAGCAATGGCATTATTATTACTTTTAAGTGTTTGATAAAAAATACCTGCTAATGAATGGCTGTATTTAAAGATATAAAAAGCGGGGGTTGTTACAAGAAAAAAAATGAGTACAAACAAAAAAAATTTCTTGAGATACAACATAGTTTATTATAGCAGTATCGTAAAGGTAAAGTGCTGTTACAAGCGGCACAAGAGAAAAGATGCTGTCTACGACTCGTCTACGACCCATGGGTAGAGAAACGAGCCTGCCCCGAAGAGATGCCGAAACAAGTTCGGCATGATACTTTCGGGGTTCAGCCTGACAATAACAAAATGCTATTCCGAATTTATTTCAAAATCTCAAATTTTTAGAATGAATACGCAAGTGCCGCATTATATGTTTTCCCTGTGCCGGCATCCTTTGTCTGGAATATCCAGAAGCCGCCTACATCCACAGCGTAAGAAAGCACCAACCGGGCTTTTGCGCTTAAATTAAAACCAAGCGATGCACCTAAATTTAATACTTGCTGTTCAAGTCCTAATGAATCTCTTATGAGTGCATTGTCCTTATCCTTTGCAAGCCCGCCGTATTTATAATTATCTACTATAAGTTCCTGTGAAACTTATGCATTTCCTACAGACCTTGTCCAGTCTATAACCCATCCAACCGACATTATTGGGAAAACATTATATTCGCCTCCTGTTGAAACCTTTATCTGGTCTGACGGTTTAAAGGTCATAGGCTTATATTCCGTATTTTCAAAACGGCATTTATAACCTGCATTAAGCCAGGCATAGCCTTTATTAAAACCTTTACCATAGAAAAGTGCCAATGTAGCATCATACTGGCCATCACCAAGGCTTAAGTGTGATAAAGGATACCCATAGTCATATGCCTCAGGAATTTTTACCGTCCCCTGCAGAGAAAGCGGACCGCCAATAAAATTATTGGTAAGATTGTATCTTAAACCAAAATCTATATCGCCTATTCCACTTGGACCATTTCTATCAGCATACTTGAGCGTATCATCCGACTTAAACTCTTTCCACGGAATAGACGTAAAGACTGTAAGTGTATCTACAAGCCCGTATTCTCCATAATAAGTAATACTTTTAGCTCTAAATTTAGCTGCATCACGATGTTCATTGTCGCCTCCAAGCGGGACAGTAGTATACTTTTGGTTTGAAATGTAATAGCCGTAAGTTAACTGGTGATAAGAATGGCCTTTTGACTGGGTCAACCCTGCAAAAGAATCGCTTGAGACAAAAATTATACTGATTAATATTGCAAACAAACAAGCAAAATTCTGTTCCTCATTTTCTCCTCCATTTATTTCTTAATCATAAGCAGTTATGCCGTAATTGTGTCTTCCTTTTTTGAAATAAAACTTGAAAATTTAAAAATTATACGTCCAAATATTACTTGAAATAAAGATAAAAAAGCAACATAAAAAAATCCAATCTGAAAAATCATTAAAAAAGGGATTGAGACGTAAATTTTGTTTATGTAGGCAAAATAGATATTAAAGGTAAAATAGATTCCAAGAAGCAATTCTATAATTGGCAAAAAATTCTTTTCACCTCTGTATTTCTTGTCAGCCCACTTGTCGTTTTTGCCTTCAATCCTGAATTTAGGAGTGCGGGTAAATTCAGTCTTACGATTAAACAGTGCCTCTAATACTGCCTTTGAATTATTGACTGACAGCCCGATGCCAAATGACATCAGCATCGGCAGATAGATTAATCTTGACTTCCAGTCCTTGTATGCCTCCCTTTGGGAGCATGTATAGAAAAATGAAATGCCTATTGTTGCCACCAGCAGGAAAGGCACATCAGTCACAATCATCTTGAACCACCCGATATTAATCCTCGCAACCATTGAGGGATACATTAATATTGAGAGCAGTAACATAAGCAGATAAGACACATTATTTGTTAGATGGAAAAAAGCCTCTATTTTTACTTTTAGCGGGAGGTTGCTCTTCATTATCTCAGGAAGAAGTTTCTTTGCTGTCTGTATGGAACCCTTTGCCCATCTGTGCTGCTGAGTCTTAAAGCTGTTAATCTCTACAGGAATTTCTGAAGGAGATACCTCATCTTTTAAAAATACAAATCTCCACCCCTTAAGCTGCGACCTGTAACTTAAATCAAGGTCTTCTGTGAGCGTATCGTGCTGCCATCCGCCTGCCGTATCAATTGCCTCTTTTCTCCATATGCCGGCAGTACCGTTAAAATTAAAAAATCTGCCTGACCAGTTTCTTGCCGTATGCTCTATCACAAAATGGCCGTCAAGCATTATAGCCTGTATCATGGTCAGCATAGAATATTTGCTGTTCAGGAAACTCCACCGCGTTTGAACCATCCCGACAGATTTATCAGAGAAATAATGTATTGTCTTCTGCAGTATGTCCCTCTGCGGCACAAAATCCGCATCAAATACTGCAACATATTCGCCCTTCGCAATCTTCAGCCCTTCAGCTAATGCACCGGCTTTAAAGCCTGCCCTGCTGTCGCGACGGATATAACTTATGTCATATCCCCTTCTCTTAAACTCTTCAACACATTCCCTTGCAATTTTTGAAGTCTCATCTATTGAATCATCCAATACCTGAATGTCTAACAGCTCTTTCGGATAATCAATGCTGCAGGACGCAGCAATTAACCTCCTTACAACATACATCTCATTGTACAAAGGAAGCTGTACCGTCACTCTCGGCAGAGAGGATAACTTGCCCTTTGGAAGAGGTTTATCTTTCTGATACCTGTAATACAGATAAACCATATAATAGCGGTGAGCAGCGTAAATAAAAACGCTCATCAGGACAAAAAAGTATATTGCTAAGAACAGATAAAGAAGCATAATTTTACCTCACTGTCACAAAACTGCAATTACTGCAATTACAGCGTTATAGCATACTGTTTTCTTTTTTTACTGTCAAGGGATTAACTAAGTTATTTAAATTTAAAATTTAGCTATTAGATATTAAAATGAGCAAACAAACAACTCTTAACTTTTAACTTTTCACTCTTAACTTTCTTTCAAGGTATCTCCGGTGATTCGCCAAAAAATTCAAATCCTCAATGGTATCTATGTCATACCAAAAGGGAAGCAGGGAATACCTTACATTCAGAGAATTTGTCTTCTTGAGCACTTTATTCAGAACCTCGCCTGTATCCCATGTGATATTACGGAATATCTCAGACATTATTTTTTTCTTTGCCCCTACCAAATACATCCCTCCGTCACAACACGGACCTATAACAAAATCATTTTTTCTTAACTCTGAAAAAGCAAGTTTTATATACTCTGCCGGTATCGTCGGGCTGTCGCTGCCGATTAAGACTATCTCCGTATAACCTTTTTTAAAATAATCCCTGAATGCATTGACTATTTTTTCCCCGAGGTTTTTCCCTCTCTGGTCAAAACTTTCAAACTCATGGGTTCCGGCAAGCCTTTGTATAAAATCACCATCTCTTGACGGAGAACATCCTAAAAATTTAGCAATGCCTTTTAACCCGGCGCACTTACTGACTATTTCCGTGACAAAAGATTTGTATAATTTAAGAGTTTCCTCTGCCCCGAGAGAAGGCTGAAGCCTTGTCTTCACTGTCCCAAGGACAGGAGCCTTAACAAAAATGATTAATGCCTTCAAAAGAGCCTCCTTTCATAGATTTTATAAAAATAAACTTAAATTAATTTTTCTCCTGCTTTTTCCCAAAAAAAACTTTATCAATAAAATACCAAAAACAAATCCTCCGATATGCGCAAACCATGCAACTCCGCCTTGATTCACAAGCCCTCTGCTCAATATGCCGTTTATAAACTGGAGCACAATCCAGAAACCGATAACAAATACGGCAGGAAGCGTTATAACTCGTGCAAAGAATCCGAAAAAGACAAGGGTATAAACCTTTGCACGCGGGAACAAAAGGACATAGGCTCCAAGTATCCCTGAGACGGCACCGCTTGCACCTACCATCGGAAGCATTGAGGAGGGTGATGCAACTGCATGACTGTATGCAGCAACAATACCGCCGAGGATATAAAATATCACAAATTTAATGTGCCCGAGTCTATCCTCTATGTTATTGCCGAATATCCAGAGATAAAGCATGTTGCCGCCGAGATGAAACAGCCCCCCGTGCATAAACATTGATGTGAACAAAGTCAAAAATGGATGAATAGGCTGAACAGCATCAAATTTTAAAAGATAATTTGGAATTGCACCGTAGGCAAGTGTAATTTCTCTGGGATTTACCGGAGAGGTTACCTGTAATATAAACACCATGGCATTTGCAGCTATCAAACCGATAGTTGCAAAAGGGAAGATTGTTGTGGGATTATCGTCCTTAAAGGGAATCATATTTGTTCAAAATAAAAATTCAAAATGCAAAAACATGGTTTTTATTCTAAATACGTTTTCATTTGAAAACCAAGGAAACTTAAAATTGAGAATGCCCGGCAGGCTCTACATCTAAACACCATGTCTGGTTGTTGTTTGAGAGTTTAAGATTTTTTCAGCTTCTTCCTGAGACAGGTAACCCATCTCAACTACTGCCTGCTTAACGGTCTTCCCCTCTTTTAATGCCTTCTTCACAACTTCTGCTGCCTTATCGTACCCAAGGACAGGATTTAGGACAGTAGCGATTATCGGATTCATCTGGAGCAATTTTGCAATATGCCCCTCATTCACCTCAAAGCCCTCTATTACCTTCTCAGCAAGGAGTTTTGATACATTTGCAAGGATGGTAATTGACTGGATTATGTTATATGCCATTACGGGGAGCATCACATTGAGTTGAAAATCTCCTGATGCGTTTGCTATTGATATAACAGAATCGTTTCCCATAACCTGAGCGCACACCATCCTGACCGCCTCCGGGATTACAGGATTGACCTTCCCGGGCATGATTGATGAGCCAGGCTGCAAAGAAGGAAGATTTATTTCTGACAGCCCTGACACCGGACCGCTGTTCATCAATCTGAGGTCATTTGCTATCTTCATAAGGCTCGTTGCAGTTGTCTTTAACTGCCCTGAAAGTTCAACAATTACATCCTGTGCTGACTGAGCCTCAAAGTGGTTTTTAGCTTCAATAAAATCAATCCCTGTCAGCCCTGATAAGACCTTTGAGCACCTCGCACCAAAATCAGGAGGGGCATTTATTCCCGTCCCCACTGCTGTTCCGCCTATTGCGAGTTCAGAAAGTCTCGGCAAAGTGCCTCTGACCCTGTCAATCGCATACGCTGTCTGGGCAGCCCATCCTGACATTTCCTGTTCAAGAGTTACCGGCATTGCATCCATGAGATGTGTCCTTCCGGTCTTTACAACTTTTTTATATTTTTTGGATTTTTCAGTTATGGTTTTATGAAGGAGTTCCAGAGACGGAAGGAGCAATTCCTTTACCTGAAGATACGCCGACACATGGATTGCAGTCGGAATCACATCATTGGATGACTGACCCATATTCACATAGTCATTAGGGTGAACAGGAGATTTCGTTTGTTTGTGTCCTGTCAGTATCTCATTAGCCCTTGTTGCTATTACCTCGTTCACGTTCATATTTGTAGATGTACCCGAGCCTGTCTGGAATATATCCAGAGGGAACTGGTCATCAAACCTGCCCTCTATAATCTCATTACATGCCCGGGAAATAGCATCAGAATATTTTTTATCAAGCATTCCGAGGTCTGCGTTTACCTTTGCACAGGCAAGTTTTATAAAAGCAAGGGAACGTATAAAGACCTGAGGAAAGCGGATTCCGCTGAACGGGAAATTCTCAATTGCCCTCTGGGTCTGCGCTCCCCAGTAGGCAGAAGCTGGAACTTTTACCTCTCCGAGAGAATCTTTTTCAATCCTGAAGTCTTGCATATTAAAACATTATTTTACATCAAATTAATTTTTTTTACTTAAAAAATAGCGGGTATGGTATGCGAAGCATAAATAGATTTCCTTCTAAAATCTCCCCTAACCGAGCGAGATAACCTTCCCTTGTTTTTTCAACCTAAGCTTATCCTACCACCTTTAAATCCCTAAAATACGCCCTGTAAAATCCGCGATCCCTTGAAAGTAGAGCTTCAGCATGAACAACTGCATGAGCAGCTATTAAAAAGTCGCTTATGATATGCTGTCTTAAATAAACATTCTGTCTGCACTTTAGGCATGTAACTGTCATCCTGTTCCCGCAATGGGGGCACTGGAGTTTATAATCCCTGTTTTTACCATAATGTTTCCATCGTTCGCCTGCTATATACAGGGCTTTTTCATTTGAATGAATCAATTTTATGCCTGTGTCAGCAAGGAATGTCTTTATATCCTTCTCAGCAGGGAATTGAGAGGCAAGCTCGGCATAGACAAGTTCACAAATGACCAACTGCCCTTTTTCAAAATGTTCATCAAGCAGCTTCTTGGATTTTTGGAAATGAACTTCATCGGGAATAAGGACATCAAGCAGGATATTCGTGTCCAATGCGGTTATCATTCGCTCCTCAGTTCCTTAACGATTTCGTCAGCGCTCCTGCCCTTAAGCTCCTTAAGTTTGCCTTTCCATTTATCAAAGGGAGATTTTGTTACGGATTTCCTGACATAAAACACGCCGCCTTTTTCTTCAAAACTAATGCCTTCACCTGTTTTAATGCCGAGTTTCTCCCTCACATTTTTTGGAATCGTTATTTGTCCCTTGGATGTAACTTTTGCAGTCAGCATGAAATTCACCTCCAGTAAGGAATTTATTTCCTTACTAATATGGTAAGGAATTGACAGGTTTTTGTCAAGTTCAGGTTTTGTCAGGCTGTTGAAAAAGTCATAAAACAGTGCAAAATGTCATGCTGAACCCCGAAAGTGTCATGCCGAACTTGTTTCGGCATCTCTTCGGGGCAGGCTTGTTTCTCTACGAGTCGTAGACAGCATCTTTAAAAAATAAAAGTGAGCCGTGCAGGATTCGAACCTGCGACCCGCTGATTAAGAGTTTTAAAGAGAGCATACCATCTCAAAACCTTACCAGTCAAGACTTTATCAACCTCTTGTATTACCTGATAAAAATGTTTAAGGAGATTTCTTGAGATGTGGGGATATTTGTCTAAATTGGGGTGCATTAGACACTTATACGGACACTTGGAAAATTTACTATGGGTTTAACTTTTAGGAAATTCAGAAACAAATTGACCGGTGAAGTCTGCTTTATGCCTGCCGGCAGGTACGGTAATTTTTTAAACTCCGTTAAAAAGCTCGTTAACTATATCCGATACAACATTCCCCGGTACTATGTCCTTCACTTAACCCTTACTGTTGCTGAAAACACCTCTGACGTTGATTATAAACATCTTCACAGGGTAATACAGTTTATTTATCTGCGTTTAAAGCGTGCTGAATCGGATTTTAAATATATTGCAGTTAAAGAGGTTCAGGAGCGCGGAGCCGTCCATTATCACATCCTGTGCATATATTCAAAACCCTATGTTTTCCCCTCCCCTGATGAAATCGCTAAATCGTGGCGTTTAGGATTTGTAAAAATAACAGCTCCAAAATTGCGGTTAAAAATGCAGAAGATAGTCGGTTATCTGGGTAAATATATCGGCAAAGGCTATGAGTATGAAGCCCTTGACTGTAAAAAGTCCTTCACGGCAAGTCAGATTATGCAGATATATAAACTCTCTGCTCCTCGTTTAGCAGAGATAGTAAATAGATATGGAATGAGCAGATTGGCTGATTTAACCTGCACTTTCAGAAAGGTGTTTATTGAGGGATGGAGTGAGGAAAGCATTTTGGGTACTGTTTTTAAGACCCGACAACGTATCTTATTGCATGAGTTTTCGAGTCAATGGAGTTATGCGGGTGTGTATGAAGAGCCATTTTAAAGGGCAGGGTTTTATTTTTTCCAGTGCTTTTTTGCCCTCTCAAAAATATCTTCTACAGTCTGCCCTGCATAAAGGCGTCTGGATATCTTCACATAATCGGTAGGCTTATGATGTAAAAGAGTAAGAAATCTCAGGGCAGCGGTAGGTCCCAGAGTCTTATTCAATGCCTCTATACCTTTTAACTTAATTTCTGTATCATCAACGGTCTTTGTCTTCATTTATTCAGCCTCTCTTATATATTCTACTGGATTCATAACCTTAATCTCAAGGTTCAATTTTTTAGCGTATTTTATCAACTCCTCATCACAGGTTAGGAAAAATTTGCACTTTGCATGAGATGCACAAGCTAAATGGATAGCATCTTTAGACGATAGCCTTGTTGTCTGCTGAAATTCTTTTGCAAGCTGATAAATCTCTTTATCCGGGGCAATTATTATTGTACAAAGAGCAGAAAGGCGAGCTACTGAAGTTCCCCCGGTTTAGCGGAGCAGGGTTTCAACGTGCTGATGTAACACTCCTGATGTGGCAAGGCTGGCATTTCTCCTGATATGCATAAAGGGATATAAAACGGTCATTTGGGTCTGCCTTAAAGCGGGCTGGTATTAAAGATACAAGGTTCCATGACCTTAGAAGGACTTTTGGTACTAACTGTGTGTTTAAGAATGTCTCGCCTAAGACGTTACAGAAGTGGATGGGTCACAAATCAATTGAAACCACTATGAAGTACTATGTGGTATCTCCTGAGGACTACGAACAAGAGGCAATAAAGAGGCTTGATGATAAGGTAATAGACAGTAGCATGGACACCTCAAAAAATGAGGGATTACAGGAAACCCAGCAACCCCTTGATTTTAAAAGTGAGCCGTGCAGGATTCGAACCTGCGACCCGCTGATTAAGAGTCAGCTGCTCTACCAACTGAGCTAACGGCCCGTTTAAAGACAGTTCACTGTTAACAGTTCACAGATGACAGTCCTTAGAAAATTTTTTACTGACAACTGTTACCTGTCAACTGTCAACTGCGAATTTTTGTTTTTGGCAAAAATTCGCAAATGCGCCTGACCCGACTTGAACGGGCGACCCTCGGCTTCGGAGGCCGATGCTCTAATCCACTGAGCTACAGGCGCAATTTAGTTCACAGTTCACGGTTATCAGTTTGAAAAAAGTTTTTGTCTTACTGTCAACAGTCAACTGATAACTGTCAACTGCAAATTTTGCTTGCAAAATTTGTTTGGGGTGAGTGACGGGGCTTGAACCCGCGACCCTCTGAGCCACAGTCAGATGCTCTGCCAACTGAGCTACACTCACCGATTTAAAAACAGTTGACAGTTCACAGTTTACCGTTGACAGTTATTTATAACATCATAAGCAGGCGCGCTACCAGGCTGCGCTACGCCCCGGAATTTTTACTTTAAATAAATATTATACTAAAAATCAAATAAATGGTGTTTACAATGTTAGAAAATTCTGACTTTTCCGCATCAGGAAATCGAAAAACTCCCAATGAACTTTTCCGGCAATTCACGGCGAAATCGCAAAGGCTTGAGATTGCTTCACTTCGTTCGCAATGACAAAGAATTGCTGAACTTTTCTAACGGGGTTTACATAAATTTTATTACTGTGCTACAATAGTCGTTAATCAGTAAATGAAAGGAGATTGTTGAATAACCTCAACAAAGCGGTCATGAGCGTAGATAAGGAAAAAAAGCAGGAGATAATCAGTAAATTCAAAACTCACGAGAGCGATACAGGTTCCCCGGAGGTTCAGATAGCTATTCTGAGTGAGCAGCTTAACTCCCTCACAGAGCACTTCAAAACCCACAAGAAAGACCACCACTCAAGAAGAGGTCTGTTAAAGCTTGTCGGCCAAAGGCGTAAACTCTTAGACTATCTTAAAAGAAATGATAAGGGGAGGTATGAAAAGGTTATTGAACAGTTAGGGTTGAGAAAATAATACATGACAAAGGTTGAAATTGATGTTAAGGGCAAGTCCCTGATTATTGAAACAGGGCTCTTTGCAAAGCAGGCGGATGGAGCTGTAATCGTCAGATATGGTGATACCGTAATATTAGCCACGGCAGTTGCCAAAAAAGAAGCAAAAGCAGCATTAGACTTTTTCCCCCTCACAATAGATTATCAGGAAAAGGCATACGCAGCAGGTAAAATTCCAGGAGGATTTTTCAAAAGAGAGGGCAGGCCAAGCGAAAAGGAAATCCTCACATCACGCCTGATTGACAGGTCGCTGAGACCCCTCTTCCCTGATGGTTATTATTCAGAAACGCAGGGAATTGTGTCTGTATTATCTTACGGCGATGAAAACATATCCGATGTCCTTGGAATTATAGGGATGTCCGCAGCCCTGTGCATATCTGATATTCCCTTCACCACACCTGTCGGTGCCGTAAGAGTAGGAATAATAGACGGCGGCTTTGTTGTAAACCCCGACCTCAAGGAGACAGAAGAATGCGATTTTAATCTTGTTGTGGCAGGCACGGAAGAGGCAGTCGTTATGGTAGAAGGCGGAGGGCTTGAACTTCCGGAAGACGGCACTTTACTCAAAGCCATTGACACTGCACACCAAGAGATTAAGCAAATCATTCAGATACAGAAAAAACTCACATCTTCAGCAGGAAAAACGAAGCTGACCGTATCTCCGCCTGTTATTAATGAAGCACTTGTAAATTCCGTCTCAGCGGTTTCTCTTGAAAAGATAAAAAATGCCGTTACGATTCCGGACAAACTAAAAAGGCAGGACTCTCTTGACAATATTCTTAAGGAGGTTGTTTCCGCCCTGAATACAGGTGAGCAGGACATATCAAAAGACATAGCCAATGTCTTTAATAATCTTGAGCGGGACCTCATCAGGAACATGATATTGGAGAAAAACATCAGGGCAGACGGACGCAAGCCCGACGAAATACGAAACATAAGCGCAGATGTGGGAATTCTTCCAAGGGCACACGGCTCGGCTCTCTTTGTGCGGGGCGAAACTCAATGCCTCACCGCAGTCACACTCGGCACATCGGAAGACCAACAAAGAATTGACGCCCTTGAAGGAGAATCAACAAAGACGTTTATGCTCCACTATAACTTCCCTCCATTCAGCGTCGGCGAGGTAAAACCATTACGCTCTCCCGGCAGAAGGGAAATCGGGCACGGAATGCTGGCAGAAAAGGCACTTAAGGCAGTTATTCCCCAAAAAACAGATTTCCCCTACACTATAAGAATAGTCGCAGATATACTTGAGTCAAACGGCTCGTCATCTATGGCAACGGTGTGCAGCGGCACGCTTTCACTCATGGATGCAGGCGTACCAATAAAAGCCCCTGTTGCAGGTATTGCCATGGGTCTTATAAAGGAAGGCGGCAAGGCAATCATACTTACCGACATCCTCGGGCTTGAAGACCACCTTGGTGATATGGATTTCAAAGTGACCGGCACAGAGACAGGGATTACCGCATTCCAGATGGATGTGAAGATAAGCGGCGTAAGCAGGGAAATAATGGAAAAGGCATTAGAACAGGCAAGGACGGGAAGATTGTTCATACTCCGCAAGATGTCCGAGGTCCTTGCAGGTCCGAGAGATAAACTCGCAACTCATGCGCCGAGGATATACACACTGCAAATAAGGACTGATAAGATAAGAGATGTAATCGGAACAGGCGGTAAAATCATAAGAGGCATCGTAGAGCAGACAGGCGTAAAGATAGACATAGAAGATACGGGGAATATTAATATAGCATCCGTAGATGAGGCATCGGCACAAAAAGCCATAGATATTATCAGGGGCATAGTTGCAGAGGCAGAACTCGGAAAGGTCTATATGGGGAAGGTAAAAAGGATAATGGATTTTGGAGCCTTTGTAGAAATTTTGCCCGGGACAGAAGGACTGCTCCATATATCCCAGATATCTGATAAGCGCATTGCAAAGGTCACAGATGAACTCCAAGAAGCAGACGAAGTCCTTGTTAAAGTCATTGAGATAGATAAGATGGGCAGAATCCGTCTTAGCAGGAAAGAGGCATTAAAAGAAAAGGTATCTTCGCAAAGCTGAGTACCTGTATTTATTTGTTCCCATGTATAAAAAAATAATCCTTGATAACGGCATCCCTGTGGTTACGGAAATTGCAAAAGACACGCAGTCCGTATGCATCGGCATATGGGTAAATATCGGCGCACGGTATGAGGTGCCTGAAAAAAACGGCATCTCCCACTTCTTTGAACACATGGTTTTTAAAGGGACAAACAAAAGAACCGCAAAGGATATTGCCGTGGGAATAGACTCAATCGGCGGCGAGCTAAATGCCTTTACCTCGCGGGAAAGCACAACATTTTATGTAAAGGTGCTTGATGAATATATTGAAAAGGCATTGGAGCTTTTGACAGACATATTTCTTAATTCCACTTTTCCTGAAGAGGATATTGAAAAAGAAAAGGGGATAATAACAGAAGAAATAAAAATGGTTGAGGATACCCCTGATGACCATATACACGATCTTTTCAGCAGAAATGTATGGGGGGAAAACGGGCTGGGACAGACCATTCTCGGCAGAAGGGAAACAATAAAGACCTTTACAAGGGGTGACCTTCTTGCCCACATAAAAAAGTATTACGGCACAAAAAATATAATCATAAGTTGTGCAGGTAATTTCAAAGAAAAGCATCTTATTGACAGCCTTAATTCCGGACTCGGCAGGCTAAAACGTGAGTCTAATTTAAAGGCAGAAACCGCCCCGAAATTCAGATGCAAGCTCAACACCATACACAAAAAACTTTTAGAAACACACATTTGTGCTGGAGTTGAAGGTCTACCTATCGGAAGCGATGAACGATATTCCATGCACCTCATTAATACAATACTTGGGGCAGGCATCAGCTCAAGGCTGTTTCAGGAAATAAGAGAAAAAAGAGGTCTTGCCTATTCAATATTTTCATTTAATATAGCCTATTACGATACAGGTGCGTGGGCCGTATATGCAGGGACTGACAAAAGCCACGCCAAAGAGGTAGTAAACCTCATAATAGACGAAATGCGCAGTCTCTCTGAGACTATTACTGCCGACGAACTTCAAAGGGCAAAGAACCAGCTTAAAGGCAATCTGATTCTAAGCCTTGAATCCACAAGCAGTAAGATGACCAATATAGCCAAACAGGAAATATATTACGGAAAATATTATTCTCCGCAGGAAATAATAAGTGCAGTAGAATCCGTAACCCTTGAGGATGTAAAATCTCTTTCTAAAAGACTAACCGCCAACAATCCCTTTGCCTTAACAATTTACGGCCCTGTGAAAGAAAAAGACTTTATTAATATTAGCTGATTGCTCATGGCTCTTACTTAGCTCACGGCTCATAGCTCATAGAATTTAAATTTACAATGAGCTATCAGCTAAGAGCTAAGAGCTATCATATGTCCCTGTGAATCACGGATACCGCTACTTTTTTGCCCCTGAGAAATTTTTTAACCTCTTCTGCAAGTGCCGGAGACCTGTGTCTGCCTCCTGTACAGCCAATCCCTATTATCAGGTAACTTCTTCCTTCCTGCATGTAAAGCGGAATGACAAAATCAAGGAGTGAATAAAGTTTTTCAAGAAAATGTACTGAATCTTTTTGTTTAAAGACAAAGTCCTTCACTTTTGCTGTCATCCCTGTGAGGGGTTTAAGTTCTTCTATAAAATTCGGGTTTGGCAGGAATCTGACATCAAACAGGAGGTCAGCTTCAGCAGGAATACCGTATTTATACCCGAAAGATATAAGAGTAACTGAGAGCGGCATTGTTTTTTCCCTGACGTAGAGCTTTGAAATTGTCTTGCGCAGGTCATGGGGACTTAAAGAAGAAGTGTCTATTATTCTGTCTGCAAGCTGTCTTATTCCGGACAACTGCCTGCCTTCCCTGTTAAGCGCCCTCTTAAGGTCTTGAGCCCCGAGCGGATGGGGCCGCCTCGTCTCTTTAAACCTCCTTATAAGAATCTCCTTTTTAGCCTCAAGAAATATGATTTCAACTTTTTGTATTTTTTTCAGCGACGAGATTGTTTCTGCGAAATTGGTTAAAAATTTTCTTTCCCTGATATCAACACCGAGGGCAATCTTTGTTATTGAAGGCGTCTTCTGGCAGAGGTCAACAAAAGACCTTATGAGCGAGGTTGGGAGGTTATCTACGCAAAAAAAGCCGATATCTTCAAGGGCATTAAGTGCAACTGATTTCCCTGCACCTGAAAGGCCTGTCAGGATAATTGTAAAAAGATGACCATTTTTCGGGGGTTTCATTTTACCGGCTCAATAAGGCCGAGATTGCCGTCCTTCATCCTGTATAAGACATTGACGTCTCCCGAGGATGCGTTTGTAAAAACAAAAAAATTTTTGTCAAGGAGTTCCATCTGCATGGCTGCCTCCTCCGGATTCATCGGCTTTATGTCAAGCGCCCTCTTCTTTATAACTGCCGGTTTTGGTTCAACAAGCTCGGAAGATACAGTGACTTTCTCTTCGGCTTTTCTGTGAGAAACAATCTTTTCCTTGTATTTTTTTACCTGACGTTCAAGTTTTTCCATCACCTCATCAATGGAAGAGTACATCTCTCCTGTAATACTTTCTGCCTGTATCGGCACCCCGTTGACCTTTAAAAGAACTTCTGCCCTATGCCTGTATTTTTCTACTGACAGTGTTATTACAGCCTCTGTAATATTCCCTAAGTATTTTGTGAATTTTTTTATTTTTTCCTCTCCGTATTTTTTCAGGTTGTCTGTCAACTCCATATGCCTGCCCATAATAATTATGTTCATTTTCTCCTCCTTTTTAAGTCCATTTTTTACGCCTGAGATGAGACAGGATTTTAAGTTCTTCACGGTATTTTGCCACAGTCCTGTGGGCAATATTTATTTCCCTGCCCTTAAGTATTTCAACTAAACTTTTATCGCTGAGCGGAGCCTTTGTGTCCTCGCTGGCAATTAATTCTTTTATAATCTCTTTGACAGATGTTGAAGAAACATCGCCGCGTCCGGAAACCGAATTACTGAAAAAGAACTTGAAATTTAAGAGTCCCCTTGGGCACTGTAAATACTTGTTAGACGTAACCCTGCTGATTGTGCTTTCGTGCATACTCAGGTCTGTCGCCACGTCCCTTAGGGTCATCGGCTTCAGGAACCCGATACCCTGCCTGAAAAATTCTCCCTGGAATTTTAAAATGCTCTCGGTTACCCTGTAAATTGTTCTGTTTCTCTGGTCAAGACTCTTAATCAGCCATAAGGCGGCGCGCATTTTTTCTTCAAGAAATTTCTTTTCTTCCGGAGATAATTCATTTTTATTTTTACTTGTCAGAAGTTTTCTATAACGATTTGACAGCCTGAGCCTGGGGATACCTTCATCATTCAGCATTATGATAAACTCGCCTTCAGCTTCTTCAACATAGACATCAGGGGTTATATGTATTGCCTCATCCTTTGTGTAATTTCTGCCCGGCTTCGGGTCTAAGCCCTCAATAATCTTTATTGCAACTAAAATATCCTCCAGAGACATCTTAAGTCTTGCAGCTAACTGCCTGTATTTCCTGCTGTTAAGTTCTGTAAAACCTTCGGTAAGAATTTTTTCTACGATGGTATTTTCTAAATTTAACGGTTTTAACTGAAGCAGGAGGCACTCCTGCAGGTCTTTTGCACCGACGCCAGGAGGGTCAAATTCATGGATAAGCCTGAGCGCCTCTTGCGCAGTTGCGATGTTAACTTCTGCTGTCCTCGCAATATCTTCCAAGGATTCCTGCAGATAGCCATCCCCGTTCAAATTGCTGATAATTACCTCAGCCACCTTTCCAACCTGCTCTGTTCTGCGCGAAAGACGCAGCTGCCAGAGAAGTTGTTCATACAGGTCAGGCTTTTTGGTGCCGTAATCAAAAGGGGGCAGTGCCTCGGTCCCGTCATTGAAATAGCCGAGGTCCCTCCCGTCACTTGCCCTGCTTTCAAAATAGTCGCTGGTTTTAAAGTCAAAGAGTTTTTCCAGAGGCTCTTCGGTATCGTCATGTGTCTTTACCTGCGGTTCTTCTTCCTTTGCTGTTTCTGATATCTCCATGCTTTCCTCGGGCACCCCTTCTATGGTCTCCTCAAGAAAAGGGTTTTCCATTAATTCCTGAGTTAAATTCTGTGAAAGCTCAAGCAGCGGCAATTGCAGCAGCTTAATTGACTGCTGAAGCTGCGGTGTAAGTATTAACTTCTGACCCAGTTTAAGTTCAAGCTTATTTTCTAAAGCCATCAGAGTTTAAATTCTTCTCCAAGATAGTTTTTTTTCACCTGTTGATCACTAACCAGATCTTCAGGCCTGCCGTGTGCAAGGATGCCGCCGCTGCTTATAATATATGCCCTGTCCGTTATTGAAAGCGTTTCCCTTACATTATGGTCCGTAATCATTAACCCTATGCCCTTCCCCTTAAGCTGCCTTATGGTGTTCTTTAATTCTATAACAGCAAGAGGGTCTATCCCTGCAAACGGCTCATCCAATAAAATAAATGAGGGGTTCATGGTTAAAACCCTTGCTATCTCAACCTTTCTGCGCTCTCCGCCGGAAAGCTGATAACCCGGTCTTTTGGCAAAAGGGGTAAGTTTGAATTCATCAAGAATGCTTTTCAGCCTTTCTTCCCTCTTCTCTTTTTCCGTCCCTGTTATTTCAAGGACTGCCTTGACATTGTTTTCAACACTGAGTTTTCTAAAAATAGAAGGCTCCTGCGGCAGATAACCAATCCCCTTTCTCGCCCTTATATACATCGGAGAGTTATTCAAGCTCTCTCCGTTAAGAAAAACCGCTCCGCTGTCAGACATTACAAGCCCGAGTATCATGTAAAAGGTAGTTGTCTTGCCTGCGCCGTTGGGACCGAGAAGCCCTACTATCTCTCCTGAATTTATATTTAAACTTATATCACTGACAACATCTTTCCCGTTATAACTTTTTTTAAGGTTTCTGGCTTCTAATATGTGCATCATCTTTCCGTTTGTTTCTTATTTGTTAAAATTACCTTGCTCCCCTCAACCACTGAACGGTCGTCTTTAAGAAAATAAATTATCTGCACCCCTGTAATGACATTTTCGCCCTCAACTGCCTTTGGTTCGCCTGTAAAAATTATTTTTTCCTCATCGTTAAGATAAGTTGCCTCTTCTGAAAAGATAGCCCGCTCTTTCTTATGAACTTTTACATTCCCTGAGGCGTATATTTTTGTAACTTTCCCCTGAGAATTATTATAAAAGACTGTCATCTTGTCCGAGTAGATTATTATATCGTCAGTTTTTGCCACCACCGAACCTTCAAACACCGCAGTATTAGTCTTGTTATCTGCCATAAGTGTTTTAGAGGTAATGATTATTGGTTTTTTCTCTCCGGTGGCAACAACAGGAAAAGCAGCTACATCTGTGGCAAGAAATATAATAATTATCCTTGGAAGAATTTTCCAGAAGATATTCATTTTACCGATAAAATATGCCTTTGACATCGTTTAATATCTTTACCTGCTGGTCCCTGACCTTTACTGTAAGCCCCTTTCCTTCCATCAAAAAGTTTTTACCTGTAAGCCTGACGCTGTCATGCGTTGTTATCATCTCTTCCTCGCCATGCCATGTCAAAGAAGCGGTAATTAATCTGGAACTGTCTATCACTACATCTACCGGTTTGCTGATAATAAGCGACTTTTCCTCTATATTATAATTTCCTTCGCCCCCCGTAAGTATAACCTCCGGTTTATGATGAATTTTCACTGTTAAATCCTTAAGCAGAATCTCCTTATTACCT
Source organism: Nitrospirota bacterium (assembly GCA_016214355.1). Classification (GTDB taxonomy): domain Bacteria; phylum Nitrospirota; class Thermodesulfovibrionia; order UBA6902; family DSMQ01; genus JACROO01. Next base: position 19,241 of record JACROO010000094.1, read on the forward strand.
TCCGGAAAGACCGCCCTTTCTGCAGTAAGCTCCCATTTAATTCTTTCACCATCTTTGCGTGCCAAATGAAAGCCTTTTATAGAGGATTTCCGATATGAAGTATGTGTCTTTACACCGTTCTCGCTATAATTTAGTATAATTAAAACCCCGAGGGCTATTGCTGCTACAAAGCCTAAAAGAAGTTTGCCCTTCATTGTAAATAGTCTAACACACAGGATTCACCTTGTAAAGAAGTTTTATAGGAATAAATTACCCAAACAATGCATCTACAAATTCCTCTGCATCAAAATCCCTTAAATCTTCAATGCCTTCGCCGATTCCTATCAATTTAACAGGGATGTTGAGTTCTTTTTTTATGGCTACCACGATTCCGCCCTTTGCAGTGCCGTCAAGTTTTGTAAGCGCTATGCCAGTCACTCCGACGGCGTCATTGAACATTTTTGCCTGATGAATCACATTTTGCCCTGATATCGCATCAACAACAAGCAGGACTTCGTGGGGTGCGGAAGCCATCTCCCTGCTTATGACGCGTTTTATCTTCTTCAGTTCTTCCATGAGATTGGTTTTGGTATGGAGCCTCCCTGCTGTATCAATTATGACCACATCGGCACTTCTTGCCTTTGCCGATGCAATTGCATCATATGCAACGGCAGCCGGGTCTGCCCCGCTTTTATGTTTAACTATCTGAGCGTCTGCCCTCTGTGCCCATATCTCAAGCTGTTCAATGGCTGCCGCCCTGAAGGTATCACCTGCAGCGAGAATTACCTTTAAGCCATCCCCTGTAAACCGCCTTGCAAGTTTGCCGATAGTAGTGGTTTTCCCTGTTCCGTTTACACCGACGGCAAGTATTACATACGGCATCTCTGCTGTGATTTTTATTCGCGTGCCGTCCTGGATTGATTTCTTGATTTCCTCCTTCATGGCATTCTTGAGCCAGATGGTATCCGGAATTTCACCTTTTTTAAATTTATCTTTTAATGCAGAAATGATACTCCCCGAAGCCTTTGGACCGACATCAGCCATTATGAGAACCTCTTCCAATTCATTAAGAAGTTTTTCATTAACAACCCTTCCGCGGAACAATGACTCGGCTTTTTCTACGAGGTTTTTTCTTGTCTTTGAAAGCCCTTGTTTTAATTTCTCAAAAAGTCCCAAATGTCCCTCCGGGTAATCATAAATTATGCGGTTTATTATAATAACATTTTTTTACTAAGGGAAATGAAAATAACCTCTATCTGTCATACCCCGATTTAATCGGGGTATCCAGTGTCTTTGTATTCTGGACCCGCATTTTTCCACCACGGCGGATCAGCCTGAGGCGGACATGGGGACAACGTCTGGATTCCCGTTTACACGGGAATGACGGCCTATTTTCGGGACAATGAAATAAGAAAGGCAGGGTATGTCCCTGCCTTTCTTATTATTCAAGTTTGCGAGAGGATTGTCTAAAAACCGAATGGTTTTACAAAGAGAATGATAAGAACCACAACGAGTGCATAAATACAGAGGGATTCAATCATTGCAAGACCGATTATGAGTGTCGTTGTGATTTTCCCGGATGCTGCAGGATTTCTTGCAACACCTTCTGCCGCCTTACTGAGGCCCAAGCCCTGACCGATACCTGTTCCAAAAGCAGCAATGCCAATAGCCAAACCGCAGGCTAACACAGCCATTGTGTAATAATCCATGGCACCTTCTTTTGTGGCTTGTGCAGCAGCCGCTTCCTCCGCAAATACTATCGGTACCATCAAAGATATTAACGTGAAAGCAAGTAAAATTACTGATAGAAATTTTCTCATCTTTCCTCCTTTCTTCTTTATGCTTTACATTTTATACGTTGCATTTAATGTGCTTCTTCAACCGCACCGGCAAGGTAAAGTGTTGTCAGCAGGACAAAAACAAATGCCTGAATTAATGATACCAGCACCCCAAGACCAAGAATAGCCGTTGGTATAATCCACGGGGCAAGAAAGCCGAGAATCAAAAGAATCTTGTGCTTGGCAATCATATTACCAAACAACCTGACGGATAAGGTTAATGGTCTTGCAAAATGTCCGATAAGTTCTATAAAAAACATAAGGAGCATTAATGGCAGAGCAAAGATTGACCTCATCGGGCCAACAAAATGTTTAAGATAGGCGAATTTATGAATTTTAACACCATAATAGTGTGTGGCAAGGAATACAGGTATTGCCATTGATGCTGTTGTGTTTATATTGCTTGTTGGTGCTTCAAACCCCGGGATAAGTCCGAGAAAATTGCAGACCAGGATATACATGCCGAGCGTTGTAATAAGCGGGAAAAAGACTTTCCCCATATGTCCTATATTGCTCTCAGCAAGGTTCAAGAGAGTTTCCATAGCAACCTCAACAACATTCTGTACCCCCTGAGGTACAAGCTTCATTGATGACCTGACGATAAGCGAGACACCAAGCAAAAATATCATGGCAACCCATGAATAAGTTACAAACGGCGGCTCGCCGATTATAGACGGTATTAATAATGGAGATTCGTGCATAAAGTTTCCCCTTTGCAACTTATAATCTGTGCGTACAGAATAAAAAGTGAAAAATATGGTAATTCAGACATTAGTTTTATGTCAAGTCATAAATATAAATTTATAAATTTAAAAATCTTATAGTTTTCAGAGGAGGGAGACAAAAAAGGCGTTCCGAAGTGTCGGAACGCCTTTTTTGTAGAATTTTAATCCGGCAGCGACCTACTTTCCCAGGACCTCACGATCCAAGTATCATCAGCCCTGGAGGGCTTAACTTCCGTGTTCGGAATGGGAACGGGTGTGTCACCTCCGGTATAGCCACCAGAAACTTCTGTCTAAAAATAGAATAACACCAAAAAACAAAAAAACTCAAGCCTAAAATATTAGCGGAATTGCAGATATTATA
>JACROO010000036.1 GCA_016214355.1 Nitrospirota bacterium
AGAAACCAACTTATTGTCAGAGACGCTTATAGGCAGGCTTACAGAACAGGGCTTTACGGTTATTGATGTTGCCCCGACACGCGAAGTAGATGCCAGGGAAATAGAGGGTGCAATCAAAAGCGGTAACTTCCTGACTTTGCGGAGCCTCGTGTATAAGTTCCTTTCAAACGTCCTGCTGATCGGGAAGGTTGACTATACCATCTCTACAAAAAAAGGCGAGGATGTAGGATATGACATAAAGATGCCGTTTAATAATGTTACTGTCAGACTTACATACCGTATAATAGCCAGAGACGAATCAGGCAAGATGGTTATACTTACAGCCGGAGTAGAAGAAGGCAGGGGAATGGCATTGAGCGTAGAAGATGCTGCTGCGACCGGGCTGAAGGACATTACCCAAAAACTAATGCCTGCAGTTCTTGAAAAAATGAGCAAGTACATAAAAGGCATAACAAAAAGGGTGAATTTAAAGGTGAGCGGCGTAACTGATATAAATCAAAATTTTGCAGTTAAAGAGGTGCTCCAGAATATTGCATGGGTGACTGATGTAGAGGAAAAGGGGCTTGGCGAGTTTACCGTCGGCTATCCTGAAAATACTGTATACCTTGCAAACAGCATAAGCCAGAAGGGCAATTTTCAGATAGTGAATTTTACACAATTTTCAATGACACTGGGTTATCAGGAGGCTGCTCAATAAAACTATATATTTACCAGAGTTTGATTGTAACTCCGCAATATAAAAGAAAAAAAGAAAAAATACAAAAGGGGGATAACGTAAGCTCTACGCTGCCGCTAATAATGAGGGAAAATTACCTTTACAGAAATAATATAACAGTAGTAAACTCCCATAAAACAGAAAAAACTTAAAAACTTAAGGAGGTGTTATATATGAGCAGGAAAGTATTGATATTTTTGGTTTGGTTGGCAGTATTAGTCTTTGCCGCCGGATGCGCAAAACAGCAGATTGCAAGGTGCACTACTCCGGAAGACAATCCCCAGCATCATTATTTAATGGGTATGAATGCACTGGAGCAGGGCAAGGTGGATGTGGCAAAGGGAAAGTTTGAAAGGGCATTATACTGTGATGAGAAGTTTTATCCTGCATATGGGGGGCTTGCTATAGCATCTGCCCACAAAGTAAAGATGCTGACAGACCCCGGATACAGCAGTGTGGAGAGACAGCGTGTGCTGGATTATGTGGAAAAAAGCGGTAAAAAGGCGCGGACAGATGAAGATAAGTTTGACCATTATCTGTCAGTCATCAGGGTCAACACAATTATGGAGGGCAGCGACCGGCTTAAAAAGACTGTAGAAGCATATAATCTGGCAAAAGAACTCAAGGTAGATGAAAGGAAGATTTTTTATTATCAGGGCACAGAGGCGCTGGAATATTTTATGGGACTTGCCTATCTTGAGGCACTGGAATTTCAGAGGGCAAGAGATAAATTTTCTGATGTCCTCAGTGCGAAGAGAGAGGGGAAGTGGCACGAAAAGGCAGATAAGGCGTGGAGAAAAACTGACAATATTGTCCGCGCAATGGCAGGCATAACAGTCGGGAATGTCGGTAAAAAGATAGCTATTAAAGACTCTATTACACGCGGCGACCTCACGGCGCTTTTGATTGACGAATTAAAGATTGACAAGCTCTTTGCAGGCCGCATACCGGTTCAGTCTCAGGTTGATAAGATGAAGGCGGAGTTTACGCCTGCTGATATAGTAACTCATGAATTTAAGGAAGAGATACTTACCATCCTGAAATGGAAGATAAGGGGGCTTGAGCCGAAATATGACGAGACAACAAAGGCATATCTCTTTAAGCCTGCGGATGTTGTAGCGCGCGGGGAGATGGCATTAATCCTTGAAGATGTCCTGATAAAGCTTACAGCAGATGAAAAGATAGCTACTGCATATCTCGGGCATGAAAAATCACCATTCCCTGACATAAGGCCTACATCACCGTTTTATAATGCAGTTATGAACATGACATCAAGGAATATTATGGAGGGAGAACTGTCAGGCGAATTCAGGATAGATGCACCGGTCAGCGGGGCAGAGTCTATCCTTGCAATAAGGGTGCTGAGACAGAAGATGAATATATACTAACAGTGAACAGAGAATAGTGAACGGAGTTTGGTTTGACTTTTCACTAAATACTATTCACTAACGACTATTTAAAAAAGGAGGTCAAAGTTATGAAAAAGGTTTTTGTGATATTAGTATGTTTAATCCTTTTTGCCTCAAGTGCTGCAATAAGCGAGGAGAAACAGGCGCCTGCCTCAGAACAGCAGGCAGGGGGGGCAATGTCCCAGTCCTCAACCCCGTCCATGACAGATATTGATGCAAGATTTAAGACAGCGAATGAGTGGTTAAGGCAGAATAATCTTTCCATTACAACATCGCCCCAGCAGGCATTTGTTAATGACTATATCCTGGTTGTGGCAGAGGGGCTTCCCTCCGCAACGGCAAAATCCCCTGCACAAAGGAGGCTGACTGCTGAAAGGGCTGCAACTGCCCTGGCATATCGTGAACTTGCAGAAATCCTTGAAGGTGTTGCAGTAGTCGGAGATACACTTGTGAAGGATGCAGAACTGCAGTATGACGTGGTAAGGGTAGCAGTTACAGGGTTTGTCAAGGGTGCACGGATTGTTCATAAGGAGTATAATGATAAAGAAGAATCAGCCCTTGTAATCGTCAAGATAGGAATGACAGGGCCCGGGAGCTTCGCAGATGCCCTTTATGTAAAGATATTAAAACCGGAGATAAAAAAAGAGTTGGTAGAGCCGCAGCCTGCACCTCAATTCAAGCAAAAACCTGTGCCGCTTGATGAAAAATACGATGGTCTTGTTATTGACGCCACCGAGCAGAATTTCAGGCCTGCACTGATTAACAGGATATTCACGCCGAAAGGCGAAACACTCTACGACCCGTCCAAAATAAGCCAGAAGGTGCTTGTTGAGCAGGGGTGCGGAGAATATACAAACAGCGTTGACAAGGCAAAGGCTGCCCTTGAGATGAGAGAGGTAAAAAATCCTCTGATAGTCAAGGCAACAGGCACTGTGTCTCCGTCTGACCTTCAGGTATCGGATGACGATGCTGTAAAGATTTTCTCGGCAAACCAGAAGGCAGGTTTTCTTGCTGGCGCAAAAGTAGCAGTTGTGCTGAAGTAAGACAAACACCCCTCACCTTTCCCCTCTCCCCGAAACATCGGCGGAGAGGGACAGGAGGGGGACAAATAAAGGTAAGCCCTTGCAAATGGAAAGAAGCAATCGCATTTTTTTTTGTATTTTCCTGATTCCCCTGCTTTTAATTCCCGCAACTATCTTCTCCTCTGAAAGACAAAGCCCTTCTCTGACAAAAGAAACCAGACAAAAACTAAAACGCATAGCCGGAATTATTGCATCAGAAATAACTAAAAGGAACATAACAACCGTAACGGTAAGGGATTTTACAGACATCAATGGCAAGCCTTCCAGCACAGGAAAGGCAATAGCCGGAGAATTTACAAAACAAATGGCTTTTTCTGCAGGGAAAAATTTTAGTGTGATGAGCAGTTCAGCAGAGGTTGTTATTACAGGAACCGTTGCACCGTTCAAAGAAGATAATAAATGGCAGATTAAAATAAAGGTCGTCTCATCAGGCACAGACAAAGTCATTACGTCTTATTCAGGGATTTTAAAACGCCTGAAGTGATAAAAGTGTTAGGGGGCAATTAACTGTATGTGCTATAATCAACCATCGGAATCAGAGAAATATTTGTTCAACTTCTCAAATAAGAGGATATTAGTTTTATGAGCAGAAACAGGGTATTTCTTTTAAATATTCTCGCTCTTTTTTTCTCAGTATTTACTACTTGTTTTTTTACTGCTAATTCTTTGTCCGCAAGTTCAGGTGAACAAATAATAGCAGAAGGCTATGCAACGATAGTTGAGGGTAAAAAAGACATTGCACGGGACAGGGCAATCAGCGATGCATTCCGCCGGGCCATTGAGCAGGTAGTCGGGGTCATGGTTGAGGCAGAGACCGTAGTGAATAATTTTGAACTCCTTAATGACAGGATTTATTCCCAGACTGTTGGATATATTAAAAATTATAAAATCATTGAAGAAAAGATTGAAGGAGATACGCTGAAATTAAAAATTGAGGCAGTAGTTGCAGTAAGCAATCTTGAAAAAGACCTTGATGCAGTCGGCATACTGATTAAAAAAGTCGGAAAGCCGAGGCTCATGCTGCTTATCTCAGAACAAAACATTGTCGGCGATAAGCCGTTATTCTGGTGGAGCGGTGAAGGCATCAGCATCGGAACCGTAGAAAGCGTTCTCACCCAGAAGTTCATGGAAAAAGGCTTTACCCTCGTTGACCGGCAGGTTATCCTTGCAAGCATGAGAGACGACCCCTTGCTTGCAAAAAGTCTGGAGGCTAATCTAAGCGGTGATGCAGCATTAACTCTTGCATCAATGGGAGAGGCAGAGGTAGTAGTTATAGGGCAGGCGGTTGCAAAGGCAGGTTCTCCGATCTCCGGCACTACGCTGCGGTCCTGTCAGGCAAACATCTCATCAAGGGTTGTAAATGCAGATAACGGCGAGACCCTTGCCTCGGTCTCTGCAAACGCTGTGAACGTAAATGTTGACCCCGTAACAGGCGGTACAGAGGCGTTTAAAAAGGCGGCTAATGAGATGGCTGACAAACTGATTGTGCAGGTACTTGCAAAATGGCAGAAGCGCATAGGAGGCGCCCATACAATAAAGATTATAGTATCGGGGCTGGATTTTGGCAGTATGGCGGACTTCAAAAAATTTCTTAAAGAAAATGTCCGCGGTATAGTAGAGATATATGAAAGGAGCTATAAAGACGGTGTTGCCAAGCTTGATGTGGAAGTAAAAGGCAGTGCAAAGGAAACGGCAGAGGAGTTAAGCAATAAAAAGTTTAATGCCAGGAAAATAGAGGTAACGTCGCTTACCGGAAATGTTATCGGTATCAAGTTCATATCTACGCAAATGAATTAATGGAGGTTAAACAATGAAAAAGAGGATTTTTATTATACTTACTGTTTTTGCACTATCTATTCATGGCTGTGCAACACCCGGGAGGGAAAGCTTTAACCTCGGGCAGGAGCTTGCCAAGCAGAACAGACTGGAAGAATCCATAGCAATGTATGAAGATGCCCTCAAAAAAGAGCCGGATAATCCTGAATACCTGAGTGCCATAAAAGATGCAAAGGGCAGCCTGTCGGCAAGGTATGTGCAGAGTGCAAAAGCAATCCTTGACGTGACGCCGCTTACTTACGGGCAGGCAAGGGGAGCCTATCAAGAGGCTGATAAAGCAAGCCGTCTTACACCGGAAGACAGTAACGCCGTAAACCTCAAGAATTTTATCAAGTCAGAGATGGACAGGATAATTAAAGAGGCGGAAACCCTGTATTCAAGCGCATCAAAGGCAGCGGCGGAAAATAAATGGGTTGATGCATATAATACATTAAAAGAGATAAAAAAAATATATCCTGACTATCTTGATGTGCATATAAAACTTAAACAGGTTGAAAACGATGGTCTTTTTTATTATCTAAAAGAGGCGGAAAAATTTAAGCGAAACGATGAGTGGGGAGAGGCAATAAGGACACTTTCCCTTGCGATGGAAATCACGCCTGACAACTTAGAACTGCAGACAGGCTTGCAGGATGCAAAAACAAGGCATAACCCTGATTATTATATTACAAAGGCAGGGGAACTTTCTGCGGCAAATGAGTGGGATAAAGCAATAGGGTTTGTTCAGCAGGCATACGACCTGAACCCGTCGGATGGTATTAAACAGGTAGTTGCAAAGATACGCCAGCAGGCAGCCGCATTTCATATCGGCCAGTTCAAACAAAGCCTTTCAGAAAAACAACTTTACAGCGCATACAAAAATCTGACCACTGCATTTAAATACCATCCTCCTGTTAGAAGTGAAAAATCTGCTGCAGATTCCATACATCAGTTTATCGGGAACGTCCTTGCAAAGGCAGAGGCTTATGAGACAAAGGGATATTTTGGCAATGCAATTGCATGGTATGAAAAGGTTATTGAGATTGACCCGAAAAATAAAAATGCCTTCACTAAAATCCAATCCCTTAAGGACGGCATAAAAGGAAGAGTTGCCAAAAAGATTGCCATTATGGACTTTACGTCGCCGAGCAATAAGCCTGATGTAGGCAGGATTGTGACGGACAACTTACTGTCATATGTAACATCCAATGCAGGCAGTGATGTAAAGGTGCTGGCGAGAGACGTGCTTGGTGCCATTCTGAAAGAGATTGAGTATGGTCAGGCAGGCATTTATGATATTGAAAGCGCAAAGAAGGCTGGTAAACTGAAAGGTACGGACATATTTATCTTCGGCAGCGTGCTTAATTACGATGTGGATAAGAATGTCTCAGAGGGTTATCAGTCAAAGAATGTTGTGGTTGGCAAAAAATCAACGCCTAACCCTACATATCAGTTCTGGCTTATGTCGCGCGGTGGGACAGCACCAACGGAAGACGCTCTTAAGAACGCTCCGCCAGCAATGATAGAGGAGGAGATCAGAGAGACGGTTAAATATAAGGTAGGCACCGAGAAAAAAATAGCAACAGTGGCTGTTTCGTTCAGGGTGGTAGATGTGGAAGAAGGCGAAGTAGTTATTACAAAGACTATAAAGGAACAGAAGGAAGTGAAAGATGATTTTTCAGAGGGTGTTGCATTTGCAGATGTTTCCTACGACCCCCTTGAAATGCCGATTGATAACGAGCTGCTGGCGGATGTAACCAAAAAGGTAGTTGAGCAGTTAGGGTACATGGTGCTTTCCCGTTTCCAGAACCTCCAGATACTGTATCATACCAGTGCCGAGATGTTTAAGAAAAAGATGGAATATGAAAAGGCAGTGGAAAAATACACGGACGGCATTTATGTAGAAGAGATAAAAAATATCTCAAGTCCGCTTTCGGAAGATTCCAGGAATGAGATAGAAAAGCTGCTGCAGCAGATTGAATTATAGGAGAGGATTGTGAAAAAGAATATTATTCTATGTCTCTTGGCAGCAGTGCTTTGTGTTCTCTTCGGAGCGGTATCGTACCGGAGTGCCGTTGCTGTTGATACTAAGCCGAGAATTGCCTTTCTTCTGTTTATCCCTCAGAATATTGAAGCAACGTCGCTTATGGAGACCATGCCGACACTTCTGACATCGTCAATCAACAGGACAGGTAATTTTGAAATAGTGGAAAGGAGAAAGGTTGATAACGAAATCAAGAACAAAGGATACCAGATAAGCAGGCTTAAGCACGAGGATATTTTCAGCGTAGGGAGTGCACTTGGGCTTGATTTTACTGTGTACGGGGATGTGAAAAAAGACGGCAGTATGATAACAGCAGCCATTAAAGTGCTTGACATCAAGGCACAAAGGCTGTGTTTTGAACAAACAATAACGGTGTCAGAAGGCATGCTTAACGACAAATTAAACGAGGTATCCGGTATGATTGCAAGCCGGATACTTAAATGCTCTTCTCCTGCAGCGGCTGTGACGGCGGTAGAGAAATTTTTGGAAATGCCCGGTGATTTAAACGCAGCAGAGGAAGACAAAAAAATCAGGCTTGCATGGAAATATAAAGATATGCAGCAAATAAACGGTTTTAAGGTTTACAGGGCAGCCAGCAGGTATGAGCCTTATATGCTGGTTGGCGTGGCTTTTGACCTAACCTTTTTAGACCAGAATCCGCCGTTAAGTAAATCGGTTTTTTACAAGGTTACAGCAGTATATAAAACCGGCGCGGAAAGCGAGTCATCCAATATATCGGAAGTAAAGCTTGCCATTTGGGCGCCTCCGCCCATATTTCTAAGTATTTCCCCTGATATCAAATCCGTCCGTCTGAAATGGAGGACGCATCCTAAACTCCTTGAGTTAATAAGCCTTAGTGATGCGGTCTCCGGGTTCAAGATTTACAGGAAAAATGCAGGAGAAAAAGAATTTAAAGAGGTCACCTCTGTATCTTCTGATGTTACAGAATATACAGATAAAGGGCTGAATGACAATACTTCATACAGTTATGCCCTGTCTTCTATTGACTCAAAGGGTGCAGTAGGCGACCTGTCAGCAGTGCTGAATGCTACAACGCTTAAGCCGCCCGAGGGGATTAAGGCAGAAAGCGGAAAGCTAAGACGTGTTGATGGAAGGATGTCCGGCAATTATATTGATAAAAAAGACATGAGTGATTTAACTGCTTACTGGTACAGAATAGCAGTTTACAATTACGATGGCATGGAGACAGATATGTCTGATGCGGTGTCTGCCGCTACAAGGGGCAAGCCGCCTGTGCCTCAGGGGTTTACTGCAAAGGACCGTGAACCAAAAAAAGCATCGCTCAAATGGGATGCCATAAAAAGTAGTGATGATGAGATTATGGGATATATTATTTCAAAATCAACAGAAGAAAATGGAGAGTATAAGAAGATAGCTGAAATTAATAATACTGAACAGAGCTATTTTATTGACAAAGAACCTCCGCTAAAAGATAACACTACCTCTTATTATAAGATCGCCTCTTATAATTCAGCAGGAGTAAGCAGTGATATTTCATCTCCAGTGTCTTCAACTACAAAGGCGCTCCCCAGCAGACCAAAAGGTCTGTCAGCAAAAAACGTTGAGGTAAAACAGATTACACTGATGTGGGAGCCAAATACAGAGAAGGATATAAAGGCATATAATATCTTCAGGGCAATGGCCGGAGATAAAGAGTTTAAGAACATTGCCATTGTTAAAGATAAGACCAGTTACACAGACACAGGGCTTAAAGACGGTGCTGAATATTCCTATGCCATAGATGCAGTGGACGAAGACAATCTTAGCAGCGGGCAGTCTTCTCCTGTGACAGCGATGACAAAGCCGCTTCCGTCAAAACCTGCAGGTTTAAGAATATCCGCTGAAGGCGGCAGGAAGGTACTGAATTGGAATGCTAACCCCGAGAAGGATATTAAGCAGTATAATATCCACAAAAAGGGTTTTCTTGGAATATCAAGAAAAATCGCAGCAGTTCAGACTAACTCATGGGTTATTGAAGAATTAAAAGGTAAGTCAGAGGTCTTTATTACGGCATTAGATGAGGCAGGGCTTGAAAGCGAAGGCTCTGAACTGTTACTGATAGAAAGCAAGTAGGAATTCAAAATAAATAAGGAGAACGATATGAGAGTGAAATTATTTATGCTAACAGCTTTTTTAACTATCGCACTTACAGGAGGCGCTGTTTTTGCCGAGAGCGTTGCACAGAAGGAGGCATCCGAGTCTGAGATTGGGCGTTATCAGCTTTTTCAGGGGACATATACAAGTATGGATTTAAAAAGGCAGGAGACATCAACACATGTAGGTATTTTCTTGCTTGATACAAAAACAGGAACAGTCAAACGCTATGTAAACAAGATTAACGAGCAGGGCAGATATATTGAGACGTGGCTTCCGACAGAGCTTTCATCGGAAAAGTGACAACCTAAAAAACGGGGGTGTAAAATGAAAAGGCATTTCTTCTTATTTCTGATAATATTATCCCTTTTTTCATGCGCTGCCATAAAGGAAGCAACAAAGAAGGAGCCTGTGATGGCTGTTCCGGAAGGTGAACTGCCAACTATGGTTGCAGTTATACCCTTTCAGAATGATACGCAGGAAATAGGGATAGCCAATCAGGTAAGACGGGCATTTTATAATCATTTCAGTTCAAAACCCTACAGAGATATTGAGCTTAATGTCGTTGATGAAAAAGTCATCCATCTTGAGAAATCATCGGGAAAGAGCGGCCTTGACCTCAAACCAGAGGAGATATGCGGCGCACTTGGCTGTGACGGATTAATTTATGGAAGGATCCTTGATTACAAAAAGGTCTACGCAGGTGTTTATTCCCAGCTCGGCGTAGAAGCCGAGGTATGGATGGTAAACACAAAAACAGGCAAGGAAGTATTCAGACTAAAAGATTCTGTGAGATACCACGAAGGCGGCGTGCCTACATCACCGCTCGGCGTGATAATGACTGCTGTTTCAACTGCAATGAATTTAAGGGAAATACAGCAGGTAAGGATGGTAAATGAGCTTTGTTACAAATTTAATGAGAAGATACCATCTCCTGCAGGGCTGGCAGTGGAGGACAGGCCAGCTATCAAGGAAGTACTGACAAATGTGAAAGACGGTCCCTTTGGCAGAGGCAAAATAATCAGGGTAGGTCTTGAGGGTGATACAGGTTTAGTTGCTACCTTTGACATCGGAAATTTCAAGAGAGGGATTGCAATGAAGGAGACAAAGCCCGGCATTTATCTGGGCGAATACCTCGTAATACCCGGAGATAATACAAAAGACATGCCGCTTACAGCGTCACTGAAAAAACCCGGCGGATACGAAAGCCAGTGGATTGATGTCAGCGGTTTTGTGACTATTGATACAGTGCCGCCCCCGCAAATAACAGGGCTTAGGGCAAAGGGGTTTCAGGACAGGATAGAGATTTCATGGGAGGCATTAAAAGATATCCCTGACCTTTCAGGATACAAGGTCATGCGAAGCGAACAGCCCCTCAGCGGCTATGCAGAAATTGCAACAGTTGAGCAAACAATGTTTGAAGATAAAACCCTAAAGCCGGAGACTGTTTATTATTACAGGGTGGTTCCAGTTGATAAAACCGGGAATGAATCAGAACTTCCTAATTTTGTAAAGGCAGTGCTCGTATCAAAAGAACCCATACTCCTGAGCGGTGAACTTAAAAAAGACACTATTCTTTCAGGAACTTATATTGTAAAAGGTGATTTAATTGTGCCGAAGGGGATTTCTGTGGCAGCAGAGCCGGAGACGAGAGTCATGTTTGACGAGAATGCATCAGTTATTATTTATGGGAAGACGGCTGTAAATGGGAAGGACTCCCCTGTAGAATTCATCCCTTCAGGAGATAAAAAATGGAAGGGGATGACCGTTGAAGGCGGAAGCGTCTCAATGAACGGTTTCCGCATAAAAGGTGCCCTTACCGCAATGCTCCTTAAAAATACAGAAGGCTCAATTGAAAACGGATTTATCACAGAGAATGACAGCGGGATTTCCATATCAGGCACGCCGTCAGTCGCGATTAAAGGACTGACCGTTTCAGGGAACAAAACAGGCGTTGAACTGCAAAAGACAGACGCAAAAATCAGTCAGGCTAATATATTCCAGAACACAGACGGAATCTTAATGAAAGATTTCTCTGGAGAAATTAAAGACAACAACATTTTTGACAATACAAAGAACATCTCTTCAGAGCCGCCTGTAAAAATAGGAGCTAATTACATCGGCTCTGTAAATGTTGACGAGATGAAACTGAGCGGCGTTAGTGTAGCAAAAGTATATGACGGTAAGTTGCCTGAGGGCAAACTCGTTGACGCCATATCAAATCCATATGCGTCACTGTCTCGGGAAGACAGGCAGAAAAAGGCAGCAGAGCTTGTAATAGAGGCAGGCAATTATTTCAGGCAGAGAAACTACGGCAAGGCATCTACAATCTTTGAGGAGTCGCTCAAGGCATTTCCAACGGCTGATTCTTACTATTATCTTGCCCTTTGCTATCAGGAGATGAAGGAAGACGATAAGGCATTAAAATTCCTTAAAGAGGGCGTTGATAAATTCCCCAAAGACTCCACTTTACAAAAGTCGCTCGGACTTCTTTATTACCAGAAGGGCAATGAAGAAGAGGCAAAGAAGGTTTTTGAAGAGGTCGTAAGGCTCAGCCCCGAGGACAGGCAGGTAAAATTCCTGCTTGAAAGGATGGGGAAATAGGAAGAACCACTGAAAAACACAATCTTCATGCAAAAGGCATTGGCACTTGCGGCAAAAGGCAGGGGCAGGACAAGCCCGAATCCCATGGCGGGTGCAGTTATTGTGAAGGGCAATAAAATAATTGCCGCTGACTATCACAGACGTGCAGGGGCCCCTCATGCAGAAGTGCTCGCATTAAAAAAGGCAGGCGCAAAGGCAAAGGGCGCAACGCTTTACATAAACCTTGAGCCGTGCTGTCACAGAAAAAAGAAAACCCCTCCGTGCACTAAATCAATAATTAAATCAGGATTAAAGAAGATAGTGATTGCCATGCAAGACCCAAACCCGCAGGTCAACGGCAATGGCATAAAAG
The DNA here is from genome assembly GCA_016214355.1 of Nitrospirota bacterium. Taxonomy (GTDB): domain Bacteria; phylum Nitrospirota; class Thermodesulfovibrionia; order UBA6902; family DSMQ01; genus JACROO01. The sequence goes on from JACROO010000036.1 coordinate 12,137, forward strand.
AACTAATGTCAGCAGGCATTGAAGTAGAAACAGGCATTATGCAGGAAGAGGCAAAGAAACTGAATGAGGCATTTACAAAATTCATTATTAAAAAAGAACCTTTTGTAATTCTTAAAATCGCCCAGAGCATTGACGGCAAAATCGCAACATCCGGCGGCGAATCAAAATGGATTACAGGTGAAGATGCAAGGAGATATGTCCACAAATTAAGGAGCGAGACAGATGCAGTGCTTGTAGGTATTGGCACAATAAAAAAGGACAATCCATCGCTTACATGCAGAATCAAGGGCGGAAGAAACCCTTACAGGGTAGTCGTTGACAGCAGCCTACAGATACCGCTTGATGCGAAGGTACTGAGGCATAAAGACAACAAGACAATTATTGCTGCAATCCCGAATTCCGAATTCCGAAATCCGAAATTACAAAAAGATTATCATAAGAAGATTAATAAATTAAAAAATCTTGGCGTTCAGGTCTTGATAGTAAAAGACAAAAATGGCAAAGTTGATTTAAATGCACTTATGAAAAAACTCGGAGAACTAAATATAACAAGCCTCATGATTGAAGGCGGCTCATCAATAAATGCCTCTGCCATATCAAGCAGGATTGTGGATAAGATTGTTGTTTTTATTGCGCCTCAGATTATAGGCGGTGCGGATGCAGTTTCATCAATTGGAGGAAAATCACCCCGCCTGCTTAAAAATGCGCTCAGGATAAAAAACCTTCAGATAAAAAAAATCGGTGAGGATTATCTTCTTGAAGGATACCTGTAACGACAAGAAACTGCGAAGTAAGGAAGTTGAGATATCAGGAAGCGATATGAAATTGCTGCCCTAAGAAAAGGCAAAA
>JACROO010000037.1 GCA_016214355.1 Nitrospirota bacterium
TCTTTAGATATTGTCATTCGTCTCCTCCAGTTGAAAAAATCTCTTTTTTTCTGAACAGGCTGAAATTAAGCACTGTCCTTAAATTTGCCTCAACGCTTTCTTTTGAGTTTATTATAAAGATTTTTTTTTTTATATGGTAGAGCTCCCGTTCAAGCCGTTCAACAGGGATATGTTGTTTATATCTCTTCTTAAGTTCTGCCTCAAACATGGGAACAATCTTATCCTTCATTCTCAGTTCTGTGTCCATGAAAAATATCGCGACTTCAGGTGAGAGGTCAATAACCCTGTCTAAAAAGGCAGTGATTTCTTTATCATAAATCTGTTTTGGCGGAGATGATTTGATTTCCATATAAAGTATGGAAGAATCAATCTTTGCCAGAAGGTCGTAGTCACCGCCTATCCGGTGCCTTTTAAATTTTACACCCCATATTGTCTCAGCGCCGAAGTCCTTTTTTATTAATTCTGACATGAACCATTCAAGGGTTTCTCCAAAACTCTTCACCGGTTTTTTAATAAGACTGTAGGCATTTTGATTATCAGGAATAGGCTCAATGAGCTCTGCCTTCATCAAAAAACTGATGTATTGTATTGCAACCTCTTTTGTTGCATACCTTGCGACATCATCCGACGTGAATGATTCCTGATGTTTTATGACGTCTCTTAAAAATAATCTGAAAGAATATTTTTTCAGGTATTCATAAAACCTGCGTTTCATTGAGGCATTCGCAGGGATAATTAAATCATCTTCCGGCTCTTTTTTGTAAATAAAAAACCCGTGTCTTGCAAGCATAGTCTTTAAATCAGGGGTTTGTGAGCGAAGGAGCAGCCTGAGGTGTTTTATTTCTTTTTTGAGTTCGGTTATCTCAGAGGTCATTAAATTTTAGTTGCAATTGTCAGGCTATCCCTTATCGCCTAAAATCTTTACTATAATTCTTCTGTTTCTGGGTCCGTCAAATTCACAGAAAAATACAGACTGCCATGTTCCGAGGATGAGCCGTCCATTGTCAATAGACACAACCTCTGACATCCCTACCAGTGTGGATTTGATATGGGCGTCTGAATTGCCTTCCGAGTGGAGGTAGTTTGGATTTGACGGCACGTGTTTACTTAGTACGCTCTGGATATCTTTTACAACAGACGGGTCTGCCCCTTCGTTTATTGTTATTCCTGCTGTTGTATGGGGGACATATAAATAACATATCCCGTGTTTTACGCTGGATTCATTAACTGCCTCATGGATGTAAGATGTGATGTCAACGAATTCATTTTTTGCTTTTGTTCTGATATTAATACTTTTTAACATTGTATCCTCCCAAAGATATTATTATAAAATGCTTCTTCAACTGAAAAGTCAACCCTCAGGGCAAAGATATTTTCAGGCAGCCTCAACTCTTTGAGTTTAACAAGGTCTTTTTCAGTTGTGATAATGTCCAGTCCGTCTGCGGATTCTGCAATCCTGTCTATATCCTGCTGTTTATAGAAATAGTGGTCTCTGAACGGCTTGAATTTTACTATCTGTGCGCCCATTGAACTGAGGGTGGTTTTGAAATAAGCGGGGTTGGCAATACCTGAAAAGGCATATATCCGTCTCTGATTTATGAAATCAAGTTGCTTAAGGATTCCCTTCGGGTTTACAAAAGTTGTTGGCATGTGAACTGCTGTATATACAGGTGCATCAGGGTTGTACTGTTTTATCTTCATGCGGAGGACATCTATCTGTTCGCGGCTTACTGCATTTGTTTTTGTAATGATTATTATATCAGCCCGCTCTATTGCTTTTAATGGTTCTCTCAGTATGCCTTCCGGGAATAATTTCTCATTCCCGAAGGGGTTTGTAGCATCAATAAGCAGTATGTCTAAATCCCTGTGAAGCGCCCAGTGCTGAAAACCGTCGTCTAAAATAAACATATCAATGGTGTTAAGCCCGAGTTCACTAATTGCAGACAAACCTGCAAGATACCTATTTTTGCCTATCACAACGGGGATGCCTTTTAATCTGTAAGTCATTAAAGTTGGCTCGTCACCGGCCTGATAAGTATTTAAAAAAGGTTCGTTGTCTTTCCCTGCCATGCACGGCGCTTTTGCAGTGCCTTTATAGCCTCTTGTCAGGATGCATGGTTTGCATCCTCTTTTTTTTGCCTCTTCCGCTAATGCAATTACCGCAGGGGTCTTGCCTGTGCCGCCGAGGGTCAGATTGCCGATGCTTATGACCTTTGAAGGTAATTTTTTTGAGCGTTTAAGGGATTTCTTGTATAAAAACTCCCTCACAGAAAGAATTGTCCTGTAAACTGCGCTAAGCGCCCCCATTCTGCCTCGCCTCCGCAAGTATGTCTCTTATCAGTTCAACGGCTTTTTTGACGGCACCTGTATTGCTGTCAGTAATATCCTTTGCTTTTTGACCCATTTCTTTTGCCTTATCAGTATATTTTAATAAATCTGTAACTGCATTAGCTATGTCAGCGGAGTCTTTCACTTCCAATGCAGCACCCTGTTTTAAAAATTCAGATGCGATTGCGAAATTCTCCATGTGAGGTCCGAATATGACCGGTTTAGCCCAGTAAGCAGGCTCTAAGATGTTGTGACCGCCGAGCGGGAGAAGGCTGCCGCCGACAAAAGCTATTGCAGCTCTGGAATAAACCTCTGACAGCTCTCCGATTGTGTCAAGAAGAATAACATCTGCCTCCAGACTGTCAACTGTCAACTGTGAACTGTCAACTGATATCTCAGAACGCCTGATATAATTGATGCCCCTTTTTTTCAGAATATCCTCTGCTTCCTGAAATCTCTCAGGGTGCCTCGGGGCGAGTATGAGTTTTAGGTCATAAGTCTCCGGGGCTGTGTTTGATTTAATTGCATTGAAGGCATTAAGGATGATTTCCTCTTCACCTTTATGCGTGCTGCCTGCTACAAGTATATGTCCGCCAATGGCATCCATCCAACTCATTGCGTGCTGAGATGCCGGGAGATTTAAATCAAATTTAAAATTCCCCATAACTTTTACTTTTTCCCGCCCTGCACCCAGTGCGATAATCCTGCCGGCGTCTTCTTTGCTCTGCATATAAAAAAAATCAACGTATGACAGCACTTTCTTTATAAAGGGGCTTATGCGTTTATATCCTTTGAATGATTCATTTGAAATTCTTCCGTTCAGGACAGCTATATGCGAACCGTTGTCTTTTAACTTTTTAAAAAGCTGGGGCCAAAGTTCTGTCTCTACGGTTATGAAGACTTTTGGCGCCAGCAGTTTAACGGCACGGTTAATGCACAGCCATGCATCCACCGGCATATACATAATCCTGTCTGCCTCAGGAAATTTTTCACGTGCGATTTTCTGCCCTGTGTATGTGGTCGTGGAAAGTACGATTTTAAAACAGGGGAATTCTTTTTTAAGTGCTTTTAGAAAGGGCAGGGCGGCTAATGTTTCTCCGACCGAGACCGCATGAATCCATATATCTGTCCTGACATACCATGATACTCCGAACCGTTCACTTAAAAATGTCAGCTTGCTCTCAGGTCCTTTTTTAAATAACAGCCACGGGGAATAAATCAGCAGTGCCGATATAGAGAGGAGATTATACAGCAGGAACATCTTTTTCCAGCCCTGTTGCTTCGTGACTGCCTTCTAACTGGGATTGGTAAAGAAATTTGTATATTCCGTTCTTTCCTGTCAGTTCTTCATGCGTGCCGCTTTCAACAATCTTTGCCTTATCAAGAACAAGGATTTTGTCAGCCCTTCGTACGGTGGACAGTCTGTGTGCAATAACGATTGTTGTCCTGTTAGCCATAAGGTTGTCCAATGCCTTCTGCACGATAATCTCAGAGGCAGTGTCAAGTGAAGACGTTGCCTCATCAAGTATCAGGATGGGAGGATTCTTAAGCAATGCCCTTGCAATGGCAATTCTTTGCCGCTGTCCGCCTGAAAGCCTCACCCCCCGTTCGCCTATTATTGTGTCATAGCCCTCCGGCATATCTTTTATAAAGTCATGCGCATAAGCCGCCTTTGCTGCCTCTGTTATTTCCTCCTGCGTTGCATCAGACCTTCCAAATGCAATGTTGTCCCTCACTGTCTCGTTAAAGAGTATAATGTCCTGACTGACAATGCCGATATTTTTACGGAGTGATTCAAGCGTGACATCATTGATGTCTATTCCGTCAATTTTGATATTTCCGCTTGTAGTACGATACAGTCTTGGGAGCATATCAACAAGGGTGGTTTTCCCTGCACCGCTTTTGCCGACTATTGCCACGAGTTCTCCTTTTTTGGCGTGAAAGCTGACTTCGTCAAGCACCTTTTTCTTTGTTCCCGGATAGAAAAATGTTGTGTTATTGTAGGCAATATCACTGCTGAATTGCGGCATCTCAATTGTTCCGTCCGCCTCAGGCTCCTGGTCAATGAGGTAGAAAATTCTCTCGGCTGCCGCATGTGCCTGCTGAAGGCTGTTGTTGGCACTGCCGATTCTCTTTATCGGAGTGTATATCAGACCTACTGCGGCAGAAAATGAGATCAGCTCGCCGAGTGTCATCTGATTGAGGTTTACGAGATAAAAGCCGTAAAACAGAATGCTTACTGTGCCGGCGCCCGTTATAATCTCATGCAGGAGTGATGAATACTCTATTGTGCGTGCGCCCTTTATGGTTATTCTGTAGTATTTTTTATTTTCCTCGTCAAACCTGTCTATATGAAGCTTTTCCTGAAGAAATACCTTTATCATCTTAACCCCTGCTATAGTCTCTGTCAGCCTTACAATAAGCCCTGACACCTGTTCCTGTGTTTTCTGCGCAATCTTCCGCAGTTTTTTCCCGAATTTGTCAATCACAAACAATGAGAAAGGCAGAACTATAACAGCCAGCAGTGCAAGGTCCCATCGTCTTACAAAGGCAATAGTCAGCAGGATTATAAAAGTTGAGCCTTCAACAAGGACGTCTTTTACAGCGTATCCGAGAAGTCCCTGAAGGGTATTGGAGTCGTTGATTGTTCTTGATATGATTTCTCCTGACGGTTTGTGGACATAAAAGTTCATTGGAAGTATTATCAGCCTTTTAAATATCTGTTCCCTTATGTCCCTTACTATCTTAGCGCCTACTATGCGCATCAGGAATGAATGGGCAAAGGAAAAAACCCCTTTAAATATGAAGAAGCAGACGTACGCTAATAAATATACCGTTATTACGCTGATATCCTTCTTGACTCCGTCTATCACAGGCTTGATATACCATGCCATAGCACCTGTAACCGCTGAAGTTGCAAGGCTGAATACAGCGGCTATTGCAATAATCCACCAGTATGGTTTGAGATAACTTAAGAGGCGTTTGTATTGTTCCATCCTGCAAGTTCTCCTACTATGGAGGCTACACGCATTGAGGCTGTCTTTTCACCCATAATTTCTTTAATTTTATTTAAATTAAGAATCATCTCCTGCCTGTGTGTATTATCCATTAAAATTTTTTTAATCTCCAGAAAAATATTCTCAGCCGTAGCTTTTTCCTGAATCATCTCTGCTACGACTTCCTTCCCTGAGAGTATGTTTACCAGAGAAATAAAATTAACCTTAATTAACAGTTTACCCAAAAAGAACGTTAATGGCGAAAGTTTATAAAAGACAACCATCGGTGTGCCGAGAAGTGCTGTCTCAAGCGTTGCAGTGCCTGAGGCAACGGCTGAGGCATCAGAGCAGGCAACGGCCTCTCTTGTAAGGTTACTTAAGACAGTAATGTAATCAGGCATCTTCTCTGTCAGCTTGCTTCCCGGGGCAAGCGGGACAACTATCTGAAAACCGGACAGTCTGTTATAAATCATCTCTGCAACTTTCTTAATAATCGGGGTATGTTTTTTTATCTCTGCGGGCCTGCTGCCGGGAAGAAGCGTTATCACGGGCTTATCTGGTTTAAGACCGAGCGTTTGCTTTAGCTCCTCTTTTGACGGGATAATGTTGATTGTCTCTGCAACAGGGTGTCCCACGAACTCTACAGGGACTCCGGCGTTTTTATAAATATCAACCTCAAATGGAAAAAGTACCGCCATCTTGTTCACAAGGGAGGCTATTTTTTTTACCCTTCCACAGCGCCATGCCCAGACCTGGGGGCTGACGTAATAAAGTATCGGGATGCCTGCTAATTTTGCGTGTTTAGCCAGGGCAATATTGAAATCAGGATAGTCTATGAGGACGAGTGCATCGGGTCTTTGATTGATCAATGCCTCCTTGACTTTTTTAAAATTTTCTCTGATTTCCCACAGGTGTTTAATGACTTCGGTTAAGCCAATTGCGCTGGAAATAGGGGCTATCAATGTCACGCCTGCATCTTTCATGCGGTTTCCGCCCATGCCTGTTATTTCAATATCGGGCCATCTTTTCTTGATTTCCCTGCTTAATAGGGCGCCGTACATCTCTCCGGAAGCCTCGCCTGCACTTATCATCAGCCTTTTTGACATCTAATTAAAATATCATTATTTAACAGGTTAATTCAATGACATGCTGAAAATCAAATCATAATCAGGACGCTTATCATGGCAGTTGCCCAGATAATATCGGCAGGGAGGTGTAATTCACAGGTGGCATCTAATAATAAATCCGCACGCGCAGGGAATTCATCGTCTTTTTGCCATAAAATAATAATGACCGGCACCCTTGGGGAAGGGTAAAGTTTAATTGATGCATCGCCGTAGTCCATTTTTTCAGAATGAAAAATTTTTCCCCGTTCAAAGAAACCTCCAATATCGTTTTCATATTTTTGAGCGAGTTTATCAAGGGGAAGGACATGCGAGCCTCTGAAAAAAAGCTCTCCGCCTTTAATGTTTGACGGATTTATGAGCTTTTCTGACGGCGGTATGTTTTTTGAGGATATTAAATACCAGAGTATAGACAGCTCAGAAAAATAGCCCAGATTATTCAGAATAAATTCACTTTCTGAAGAACTGCCGGTGATTTTCTTATCTTTTAAAGAGACATAAATTTCATGTCCGAAGAGTTTTAACGTGTAAAACTTTAACGAGCTGTTAAAAGTGGCATCTGCATTTTTGCAGACAGCTTCCGGCTCAAGCTCATTAATAAGAATTTCCCACGCCCTTTCTTGACCGGAAGTATTTTTAAACATTAAAATAACTTTTAGAACTTATCATTATTTTAACTTTTCAGAGTATTGTACATATTTTATTTAACTTGGAAATTCCCTGTGGTCTTGCCACAAGGTTCTTCATTGTTAATTCCTTGCAGCTTGATGCGGTGAGATTCATTCGTTTTCGTTGCATGTAAAGTGCGAAGCATTTTTCATTTTACACATGCAACGTGTTAGCCGTCCGTTGCGGGCAGTCTTTAATAACCGTCCCATTTTTCTCATTTTTCTTTTTCACATTTTTCACTGTTTTGAATGCCATATTATTGAGATGGAGAGTTAGCGATCAGAAGACACCTTGACCATCTCTATCTCTACAGGTTGCTCCTTGCCACAGTGTTTGCAAAATTTTGCATCTTCTTTAATAATCTCTGCACAATAGGGACATTTTTTGGTAAATCCTTTAGACACCTGATATGGAAGCACTGCAATAACAACAATAAGTAATGGGATAGCCGCACATAGTACAAACCACCATGCGGGGCTACGACCTTTTCTTTTAGCTACAATACTTCCGATAATGCCTGCAATGATAACCAGTAAGACATATCTAACCAATGGATACCTCTAATTTTTTATGATTACCTGTCTGCCGACAGGCAGGCTCGGTTATCTCTTTTGTATCTCACCTACGCCAATAAATGGCACTGCGCCACCGCCTGTAACCTGCGGGAGAATTCCGTTCCATTTATCTATAGCCTTGAGATTAGCCTCTATCTTTCTAAGCTCTATAAGATCTGATGAAATATTTGCTCTCTGCAGCCTCAAGGACTCTGCCTCTGCCTTGGCTGCTGTAACCTTCTGCTCTGCCTCAATCTTTATCCTATCCAGGTCTCTCTTTGCCTTTAGTGCAAGCTGTTCTGCTGTCTGCTTTGACTCAATAGCCTCCGTAAATACTTTAGAGAAGCTGAATGCGACAATAGAAACCGCATCAACTGCAATGTTATGCGGTAGAAGTCTTTCAGTAAGGGCTGCTCTCATTGCCTCGCTTACTGCTGGCCTCTTTGTTATAAGTTCTTCTGCTGAATACCTGGCTGACACAGCTTTCATTACCTCTTGTATTGCAGGGTCTATAATACGCTCCTTGAATTCTACCCCAAGGGTTTGATAGACAACATTTGCCTTATCAGGTATGACATGATAGTTAAGCGCAACCGATGAAGTCACATCCTGAAGATCAGCCGAGCCAGATACGGCATCAGTCACTGCCTTCTGCACCTTGACATCCATTATGGCAATCGTCTGCTGTATAGGCATCCTGAAATGCAGTCCTTCATTCAACACCTTATCTTGAACAGCACCAAAATTGAGGACAACCCCTCTTTCACCTGCCCCAATCTGAACCCATGGATGTAAAAACAGAAAACTGACCAGAATTACTCCAATAATTAGTACTGACCTCAAAGGGCCTTTCTTCATTGCAGACTGCATTGCCTCCTTAGCCATGTAAACATCTCTTTCATCCATTATACTACCTCCTCTTGTGATTGTTTAATACCTGTCTGCCGACAGGCAGGCATGTTGTTTTTGGGTCATTAAGTTTCTGTTTACCCCGTTTAGAAATTGAAGATTTCTAATGGGGTTTGCTTCAAGCCTTCTCGAAGAGTCGAGTCTCCGACTTATCCTTGCTTTTTCCTTTCTTTGCCTCCTTTTTGCATAAAGGATAACATAATTGTATTATAGCACGGCAAAGCTTTGGGTCGCGTCAAAAAATGTCAAAAAACAATCAAAAAATGGGACGGTCTATTTTTTAACATTTTGTTTCCCCTCTTTTTGCCCACATGAGCGCATCGTTGTGAGTGCTTGAGAAGGGCGAAGCCTTTGGGTATTTAATTTCAAGCACTCTGTTATCTGCCGTTGCGGGCAGTCTTTTAAAGAAAATACGGGAAGTGTCCCTCATCCTTTCGCATCTCAAAATAAATGTAGTATAATACCATTATTATGGGTTTCTGGCGTAACATAAGAGAGGATTACAGGGCTGTCTTTGCAAATGACCCTGCCGCAAGAAACGGTCTTGAGGTTATTTTTGCCTACCCCGGTTTCCATGCAATTTTCTTTCACAGGATTAATCATTTTCTCTGGAGGACTGGAATTCCTGCCGTCCCGCGTGTTTTATCGCACATAGTGAGGTTTCTGACAGGCATTGAAATACATCCCGGCGCAAAAATCGGTGCGGGCTTTTTCATTGACCACGGCATGGGAGTTGTTATCGGGGAGACCTCTGAGATAGGACGTAACGTTACCCTCTATCAGGGTGTAACGCTCGGCGGTACAGGAAAAGAAAGGGGCAAGAGACATCCGACCCTCGGCAATAACGTAGTTGTCGGAACAGGGGCAAAGATACTCGGGGCAATAACTATCGGCGATAATGTAAAGATAGGCGCAAATTCAGTTGTGCTGAAATCTATCCCTGACAATTCAATAGTTGTCGGTGTGCCGGGCAGGGTAACCAGAAAGAAGATTGTCAGAATGACCACAGAGGAAGGACTGGTAGAGGTTATGGACTATTTCCCTGACCCTCTCTCGGAAAAGGTGGAGGAATTAGAGTCTAAGATTAATGAAGCTGAAAAAAGGATAAGAGATATGGAAAAACTTAAGGAAAGAGGCAGCAGGATGAAGATTTATAACACTCTTACCAGCAAGAAGGAAGAGTTTGTACCGCTTGATTCAGGGAAGGTGGACATGTATGTATGCGGCATAACTGCTTACGATGTGTGCCATTTGGGTCATGCAAGGAGCGCCATAGTTTTTGATGTCATAAAGAGATACCTCAGGCACAGTGGTTTTCAGGTAAGACATACGCGGAATATCACTGATGTTGACGATAAAATAATCGCAAGGGCAAAAAAGGAAGGAGTCTCTACTGGTGAAATTGCAAATAGATATTCAGAGGAGTATTACAGGGATATGGATATGCTCGGCGTAAGCAGGGCTGACATTGAACCAAAGGCAACCGAGCATATAAAAGAGATGGTTGACCTGATTAAAGGGCTGGTTGAAAGAGGTTATGCGTATGATGTTAACGGCAACGTATATTTTGAGGTCAGTAAGTTTTCTGCTTATGGCAAGCTCTCAAAAAGGAATCTGGATGAGATGATGGCAGGTGCAAGGGTGGAGGTAGATGAAAGGAAAAAGAGTCCTCTGGATTTTGCCTTGTGGAAGGCTTCAAAAGAAGGCGAGCCTTCGTGGAAAGGCCCCTGGGGTCCCGGCAGGCCCGGATGGCATATAGAATGCAGTGCGATGTCAATGAAATATCTTGGGCAAGGTTTTGACATTCACGGCGGCGGTGCGGATTTAATCTTTCCTCATCATGAAAATGAGATTGCACAGAGCGAGGCGTTTACCGGCAAACCGTTTGTGAAATACTGGGTACATAACGGGTTTATTACCGTTGACAAGGAAAAGATGTCCAAATCTCTGGGGAATTTCTTCACGATTAAGGAAATCCTTGAGAAATACGACCCCGAGGTGGTGAGATACTTTTTGCTCGCAACACATTACAGAAGTCCCATAGAGTTCTCTGATGCGCAGTTAAGCGAAGCAGAGGTATCCATTGACAGATATTATTCAACAGTACTGAGGATTAATGATTTTGAAGAGGATACGGCTTTGGCGCAGGGGGTGACAGAACCGAGGGCGGCTGAGGAGTTTGAAAAATTACTGGCTTCAGTAAAAGACAAATTTAAAGATGCGATGGATGATGACTTTAACACCGCACTTGCATTAGGGTGTATTTTTGAGCTTATAAGGGAAGTGAATAAGTTTCTTGATGCCAGACCGTCAGGGCAGAAGGCAGGAGAGCTTGTTGCAAAATCAAAAGAAGTTTTAACTGAATTAGGCAGTGTCCTTAATATATTTAACAGGACGCCGCATGAATGGTATATCTCGCTTATGAGAGTGAAAAATGTTGGTTTTACCGAAGGGGATATTCTTAATGAAATAACCCGAAGGCACGAGGCAAGGCAGAAAAAAGACTGGGCGGCGGCGGATGCGATAAGAAAAGAACTGGAAGGAAAAGGCATTATCCTTGAAGATAAAAAAGAAGGTTAAGGCGGGTTGAGTTTTCATGGGTATAGCAGAAGCCTTGAGAACAGTAAGAGAGAGAATAGAAAAAGCTTCGCTTAGGGCTGGCAGGAATCATGAGGAAATTAAACTGATTGCAGTAACAAAGACCGTTGAACCGGACAGGATACTTGAGGCATTAAGACTGGGGCAGAGGATATTCGGAGAGAACAGGGTTCAGGAAACGAGAAGAAAAGTTAAGAGTTATGAGTTAAGAGTTAAGAGTGAAAGGATAAAATGGCACCTGATAGGAACCCTTCAGAAAAACAAGGCAAAGCATGCAGTGCAGTTGTTTGACCTTATCCATACCATTGATTCTATTGACCTTGCAGAAGAGGTTAATAAGCAGGTAGAAAAGATAAATAAGATGCAAGATGTCCTTGTTCAGGTAAAGCTGTCAGAAGAAGAGACAAAGCATGGTATATCTGAGAAAGATTTGCCGGTGCTTCTTGGGAAAATCAGGGGGTTAAACAATCTGAAACTTAAAGGTCTGATGGCTATGCCTTCGTTCTTTGAAGACTCTGAGAAGTCAAGACCATATTTCAGGAGATTGCGTGAAATCAGGGATGAGGCAGAAAAAAATGGATTCATCCTGCCGGAGCTTTCCATGGGAATGTCTAATGATTTTGAAGTTGCAATAGAGGAAGGCGCGACAATGGTAAGAATAGGAACGGCAATTTTCGCCAATGGCTCGTAGAGGGGAGAGAAAATAGGCATTGATTGGGTGCGTTAAAAGTGTTACACTATAAAAAGCAAGAAGTGAGAAGTAAGAAATAAGAAGTAGGAGGTAAAAAAATGCCTGCAAAAAATCCGAGAATTAATGTGGTATTGGAAAAACCACTTTACATCAGCATTCAACATCTTGCAGAAAAAGATGGGGTATCGCTTTCTCTAAAAGCCCGCGACCTGATAAAGGAAGCTTTGGAAATAGAGGAAGACATAGCATTATCTTCATTTGCTGAAAAAAGGGAACGGACTTTTAACAAAACAAAGGCGTTAAAACACAGCGAGGTCTGGTAGCCTTGCCGTTTGAGCTCGGATACCATCCTGACGTTAAGGCAGTTGATCTCCCGTTACTTGATAACAAGATAAAGAAACGAATTAAAACTGCAATAGAGACACGTCTTGCAGTTGCACCTCATCTATATGGAGAACCTTTAAGAAAAACCCTTAAGGGCTACTGGAAGTTGAGGGTCGGCGATTACAGGGTGGTATTTAAAATAGTGCAAAATGAAGTATGGATTTTTGGTATTATTCATAGAAAGAGAGTTTATGAAATGATAGAGAAAAGGCTGTAAAGGAGTATCGGAGATAATATGACAGGTTTTATAGGCGGCGGGAATATGGCGGAAGCCATGGTAAAAGGAATAGCTCAAAGTTCAAAGTTCAAAGTTCAAAGTGAAATCCTTGTGTCAGAGCCACAAATAGAACGGAGAAAATACCTTGAGCAGACTTACGGAATAAAAACAACAGCATCAAATAAAGAAGTGGCGTCTTTATGCAATATAATAATCCTTGCTGTAAAGCCTCAGAATATGGCTGCTGTGCTTGACGAGATAGCAGACGCCGTAACAGGGGATAAAACTGTGGTTTCAATTGCCGCTGGGATTACGCTGTCATTTTTACAGTCAAAATTAAAGACAAAAAAACTCATCAGGGTTATGCCTAACACGCCTGCGCTTGTGCAGGAGGGTATGTCTGTCATGTCAATGTGCGAGTGTTTTTCTGACAGGGATGTTGCAGTTGTGAGGGATATATTGATGTCCATCGGCAAAGTAATAACCCTGCCTGAGAAATATATGGATGCAGTTACTGCATTATCAGGCAGCGGGCCTGCCTTTATTGCACTGTTTATTGAGACAATGATTGAAGCCGGTGTAAAAATGGGGTTAAACAGGGATAATGCTTATGAACTTGCAGTACAGACGCTTATTGGCACTGCAAAACTTCTTGATACAGGCATGACTCCTGAAAAATTAGGAGAAATGGTGACATCACCCGGCGGTACGACTGCAGCAGGATTGAGGGCATTTGAGGAAAGAGGGCTGTCAAATATAGTTTCAGAGGCGCTGCATGCAGCATTAAAAAGGGCAAAGGAATTAGGAAAATCTAAAGAAAGCAGTTAGCAATCAGCAGTTATACAGAGCGACATATTTTATTGCGAATAGAGTCTCTTATATCTGAGTTGTCATTCCCGAAGTTTTTTATCGGGAATCCAGTATTCTTTCAAATCAACTGCTTCTGGATTTCCGCTTAAGGACTGCGGGAATGACGATTTATGCGCAATTATTTATGACGCTATGTATAGTAACTAATAGCTAATAGCTAACAGCTAAGCAAAGGGGCTATATGTTTATACTGGCAAACCTGATAACAGCTATAGTGCAGATACTTGATATCCTCCTCTCAGTTTATATGTGGGTGATAATAATCGCCGCTCTTATAAGCTGGGTGAATCCTGATCCCTACAATCCTGTTGTGAGGTTTTTATATTCGGTTACAGAGCCGGTTTTAAGGCCGATAAGGAGAAGGATAGGAATAGGGCTTGGCATTGATATATCACCCATGATAGTGATTTTAATAATCTGGTTTATCAGGAGTTTCTTGATAAAGTCTTTGATTGAACTTGCTTTCAGGATGAAGGGATAATTTAAGAGTTGAGCCCGCCCCGCTTCGCTGAGCGAGGCCGGGGAGTTATGAGTTAAGAGTTTAGAATTAATTATAAAACGAACAGGAGAGGGGGGCAGCATGAGAATTACGCCGCTTGACATTCAGCAAAAGCAGTTTTCTACCAAATTCAGGGGATTTGATGTTGAGGAGGTTGATTCCTTCCTTGAACTTATAAGGGAAGAAATGGAGGAACTCCTCAGGGAAAACGCTAATCTGAGGGAAGAAGTAAGGCTGCTTGAGAAGCAGTTAAAGGATTATAAAAACATTGAGACAACACTTAGAGACACACTTGTTGCAACTCAGCAGATGGTTGATGAATATAAGGAGAATGCAAAGAAAGAGGCGGAGCTTATCAAGAAAGAATCTGAATTAAAGGCTGATGAGATGATGCAAGAGGCGCAAAAAAGGGTTATAAAGATTCATGAGGACATAACAGACCTCAAAGGCGTGAGGAGACATTTTAAGGAAGAGTTAAGGCGGTTGATAGAGAGCCATCTCAGCATGCTTGAATTTGACAAAGAAAGGGAGTCGGAGACACCTGATGAGGCATAAGGCGCTGAAGGGCATACAGGACATCCTGCATCCGGAGACATTCATCTGGCAGCGTTTAGAGGCAATTGCCAGAGGTGTATTTAGAGCCTACGGATACAGCGAGATAAGACTCCCGATAATTGAGTCAACGGAGATTTTTCAGAGGAGCATCGGCGAGACAACGGATATAGTTGAGAAAGAGATGTACACGTTTACTGACAAAGGCGGCCGCAGTGTTACCTTGAGGCCTGAAGGCACGGCACCGTTTGTCAGGGCGTTTGTTGAGCATCATCTTTATAATGAACCTCCCCCGCAGAAATATTATTATATGGGGCCGATGTTCAGGTATGAAAGACCGCAGTCCGGCAGGCAGAGACAATTTTACCAGATAGGTGCCGAGGCGTTGGGGGTGGAAGAACCGGTGATTGATGCCGAGGTTATCGCAATGCTCTCAGTGCTTTTAAACAGAATCGGAATTAAAGATATTGAGTTTGAGGTAACCTCTATTGGATGCAGTAAATGCCGTCCTGATTACAAAAATGCCCTCAAGGAATCTTTAAAAGAAAAATTAAATCTGTTCTGCGAGGACTGTAAAAGACGTTATGAAGCCAATCCTTTAAGGATACTTGACTGCAAGGTAAAAACCTGTGTTGATGCAAGGCAGGGCTCGCCTTCAGTAACAGGTTTTTTATGTGACGACTGCAAGGTGCATTTTAATGGTGTTCAGCATTATCTTAAGCTCTTAAATGTTCATTATGTTATCAATCCTAATTTAGTCAGAGGTCTTGATTATTACACAAGGACCGCCTTTGAGGTAAAAAGTTCCCTGCTCGGTGCTCAAAATGCCGTGGCTGCAGGTGGCAGGTATGGCAGTCTTGTAGAGGAATTTGGCGGGCCGGGCACACCTGGCATAGGCTTTGCAATTGGGGTGGAAAGGATTATATCGCTTATCAGCGAACCGTCTGCAGGGGCGAAGGGCCCTGATATTTTTCTCTGCTCCATGGGACATGGTGCTGAGGAAAAAATACTTGTCCTTGCCGGGCAGTTGCGCCGTGAAGGGCTCTGGGCGGAGATAAATTATGATAAATCATCTCTGCGCAGCCAGATGCGTAGGGCAGACCGTATGCGTGCTAAGACAGTGATTGTCGTGGGAGAAGATGAGCTGAAAAAAAATACAGCGACAATAAAAGACATGCAGGATAAAAAAGAATTCAAAGTTCCCCTTGAAGCTGAAGAAATACTGAAAATCATAAAGGAGAAATAATTAACCCCTTTTTTATATGCAAATCCTGATTTAGACAAATTAATACTTTGTTTGTTGTTGAGGCGATTGGGGAGGCATAATAATGGCTCCAAGGGATTGATATAAGAACTATGAGCTATGAACTAATTGACTGTACCGGTGTTATCCTTGCAGGCGGGGAAAACAAGCGAATGCCGGTGCCCAAGGCGTTTATCAAAGTAAACGGGGAGAGGATTATTGATAAGAACCTTGAACTAATGAAAAAACTTTTCAAGGAGGTATTTATAGTTACAAATCAGCCGGAGGCTTATTTTTATCTCAGGGCGACTATGCTTGGCGATATCTACAATATTCGCGGCCCTATGACGGGAATATTCACTTCACTTGTAAATTCAGCTTATCCATGGATTTTTGTCACAGCCTGCGACATGCCGTTTATAAATTATAAATTGATACGCTATATGTCATTAAAAAGGAATAATTATAAGGCAGTAGTTCCGGTGTTCAGAAGGAATATTGAGCCGCTTTTTGCATTTTATTCAAAAAGCCTCTGCCATGATATGGAAAAGGCACTTATCAGCGGCGAAACAGGGATACAGGATTTTTTAAGGAATAAAAAGGTAAGATATATAAGACAAGGAGAAATAAAAGGTATTGACCCGGAAGGCAAATCCTTTATAAATCTCAATACGCCTGAGGACGTAAAGACGCATTTAAGTCCGGAGGGCATTAACACCTGCAAGATTCTGCCCGGCCGCAGACTGCAGGAAATTAGGAGGTGAGAAAAATGATGAATGAATGGGTAATTGTAGGGGTAGTAGCCGTAATAGTGCTTTTTGGTGTTTCAAAACTCCCTGAAATAGGCAGGGGCGTTGGAGAGGCTATAAAGAACTTTAAAAAAGCAGTGTCCGGTCCCAGCGAGATTGATGTAACGCCAAAAAAGAAAACAGAAGAAAAGGAGGAAGAGAAAGAA
>JACROO010000038.1:0-8675 GCA_016214355.1 Nitrospirota bacterium
ACATATTTATAAAAGACTTCATCAGTTTGACTTATCTCATCCTTAAAATATTCATACAAAAACTTTAGATATAGCTGGTGAGGTGTAATGGTGTTATTCAGCCATGTCTTTGTCTGAATTGTCTCAGTATATTTGTCCTTTACATCAACAGCGTTTTTCCAGAGTTCATTAAATTTATTCAAAGCAAAGTCGTAATCTGCCCTATTTTTTAGCTCAACATTAAACTCCAGATTATCAACTAAGCCAGCCTGCGTGAAATTGCTTGAGCCGGTAATAACCCTTCCAATATCCCTGTCGCCTTCGGTAAAGGTCATTATATAAAGTTTAGCGTGGATATTTTCGGTAGGATATGCCTTTATTTCCAGTTTCCCGCTTTTCAACCATTCAAGAAACTTGATAACCCCTTCTTCCACGTGTCTGTTATCTTCAGAGTTTCCCATCTCATGCACAACACCCTCAGAAAACTGCTCTTTTACTTCTGCATGGGAAAATTGCAAACTTTGCTGTTTTGGGGTCTGGGCCTGTTGGATAAAATCGAAAACCTGCCTGTTGGTACTAATTCCTATAAGAATCCTGATTTTTTGTGTTTTCTCTAACGACTTATAGAGTGCATAAAAACCGCTTGTGAAAAAATAGCCAACCAGAACATCAAATAATTCGGTGTCTTTGATAAGAACTTTGAATCTGTCTAAAAGATTTCTATTGGGTTCGTTGGTGATAAAAGTTAGATCTGTACTTACAGCCTCATTCTCAGCCATGCAATAAGGTATCAGGGATTTTGCAATTTTTCAAGGAGTTAACGTTCTTTTCAAAATCAATTTTTCTTAAATACCGCCTTGAGCGCCTTATTTATTTCGGGATATTTATATTCATCATTTTCATAACCTCAATTAGGGGCTTATTCAATTTTTCCGCAATTTTTTTGCAGTCTTCATATTCAGGCGCGGATTTTAGAATCTCATTCCCCATCTTTGAAATTTTCACGCGCACATTTCCAAACTTAGTCTTCACCATCTTAATCTCACGTTGTAATGTCGTCCTTCCTGCCTCATAAAATCTAAGCCCGATGCTTGTGGTCTCTTTTAAAATTATTTTCATCAAAGCCTCTTTTTTGTCTTTACTGCAAAGCACTGTAAGTTTTACCCCGGGCCTTCCCTTCTTCATGATAACCTGAGTCAGAAAAACATCAAGCGCCCCTGCCTTAAATAGTATTTCCATAACATGCTCATACATCTGCGGATTCATGTCATCAATGTTAGTCTCAATAACTATTACCTTATTTTCTATCTGGGTTCTGAATGCAGCGTTCTGTCCGATAAAAACCCTCAGCACATTCGGCTGTTTTTTGAAATCCTTACTGCCTGCACCAATGCCGATTTTGGAAATCTTCATATCAGGCATGGGAGCAAAATTCTCAGCAAGCGAAGTAATAAGCACTGCGCCTGTAGGTGTAGTAAGCTCAAAAGGCATATCAGAAGAATAGACAGGGACATCCCTTAATAACTCCGCAGCTGCAGGTGCAGGCACAGACAGGACCCCGTGGGATGTTTTAATAGTACCGCCTCCGAGGTTTAGAGGAGAGGCATAGACTTTCTTAATACCGAGAATATCAAGGCCTATTAATGCGCCGAAAATATCAATAATGCAGTCAACTGCCCCAAGCTCATGCAAATGCACCCTGTCAAATCTTTCACCGTGAACCTTTGCCTCTGTCTCAAAGAGCCTTTTGAAAATTGCTAATCCTTTTTGTTTTATGTCTTTTGATAAAGAGGAGCTCTTTACTATTTTTTCAATGTCTTTAAATTTCCTTGAACTGTGAACTGTAAACTGTGAACTGTAAACATCTACATTCACTTTCGTGGCTCTGAATCCTGCGCGTTTTACTTCTTTAACATTCAGCCTGTATCCCCTGACAGGCAGGCATGACAGCGCTTTACTAAGTTTTTCAGGAGATACCCCGGCATCAACCAGTGCACCCAGAATCATATCGCCGCTCATTCCAGAAAAACAGTCAAAATAGCAAATCATATTCTTTCCTCTGTCATTCCGCACTTGCCTGCCCTCGAAGTCCTTAATCGGGGGATGCGGAATCCAGTCACAAGTGAAAAAATTTAAATCATTTATAACATATTAATTTTATGCGCAAGAACCCCTGCGCCAAAGCCGTTATCAATGTTCATAACAGCAATGCCCGGCACGCAGGAATTAAGCATTGAAAAAAGCGCAGTCAGTCCGCTGAAGCTTGTGCCGTAACCTACTGATGTAGGCACAGCAATTATAGGCTTGTCTGTCATACCGCCTACAACTGACGGCAGGGCGCCTTCCATTCCCGCAACTACAATCAGGACATTGGCGTGTGAAAATATTTTTTTTGCATCTAAAATTCTGTGCAGGCCCGCAACTCCGACATCATTTATCATTTCAGTCCTGCTTCCAAGAAACGACGCGGTAACCATTGCCTCTTCTGCAACGGGGATGTCCGAAGTCCCTGCACAGAGCACTGCCACCATCCCTGACTTTTTCCTGTTTTCTCCTACTGCGATTATGCCTGACCTTTCATAAAATCTTGCTGTTTTTTTATGTTGCCTGCACAGGGAATTAATTTTAGTGTAAACATCTCCGGCTGCCCTTGTTATCAGAAATTGTCCGCTTTTTTTCAACATTGACCCGGCAATGGCAGCAATATCGTTAATTTCCTTGCCTTTTGCATATATTACCTCAGGGACCCCCTGCCGTATGGTCCTGTGGTGGTCAACCTTTGCAAAGGCAAGATTTTCGTATGGGAGGTGTTTTAAGACATCCAGTGCGTCTTCAACAGCCATTGAGCCGTTTTTTACAGAATTCAGCAGTTTTTTTATTTGAGAGTTGTTCATACCCTGTTTCCGTCTCTGTTAGAAAGTGATAAGAAGGCCGGGGGCTGGTCCTGGTTTATTGCAATGATTTTTTTAATTACTTGCACACGCTTCTTACGCGTTTCAGGTCAGTGACACCCTTGAATATTTTTTTTATGCCGTCTTGAAAGAGTGTCCGCATGCCTTCCTTTATTGCCTGTGCCCTTATATCCTCCATAACGGCTTTGGTCTGGATAAGCCTCTTCAGCGTCAGGCTTCCGATAAGGAGCTCATGTATTCCGGTCCTGCCAAGATAGCCTGTATGGTTGCAGTAATTACAGCCTTTGGGCCTGTAGAGGGTCAGATCATTCGTATATGTAATCCCTAATTCGGGGAATAAATCCCTCCCGTATGCCTCAGCTAATTGTTCCAATTCCTCTTCTGCAGGGTGGTAGGTTTCCTTGCAGTGTTTGCATAATGTGCGGACTAAACGCTGTGCAAGTATTCCCAGGAGTGCATCAGCAAAGTTAAAAGGGTCTATTCCTATATCAATAAGACGTGTAATGGTCTCAGGGGCGCTGTTGGTGTGAAGGGTGCTGAAGACCAGATGCCCTGTCAGGGAGGCCTCAATGCCTATAGATGCTGTCTCTGCATCCCTCATTTCTCCAACCATTATCACATCAGGGTCTGCGCGGAGAAAAGAACGCATTGCCGCTGCAAAGTCAAATTTTATTTTTG
Source organism: Nitrospirota bacterium (assembly GCA_016214355.1). Classification (GTDB taxonomy): domain Bacteria; phylum Nitrospirota; class Thermodesulfovibrionia; order UBA6902; family DSMQ01; genus JACROO01. The sequence continues at coordinate 3,570 of JACROO010000038.1, forward strand.
GCATGACCTGAACCTGCCGCAGCCCGTATTGTGTAATCTCCACCGGGTCTTCTGCTGTCCATATCTTCCTCTCAGGGGTGTTTATGTATGAGAGTGCTGAATGTAGCGTTGTCGTTTTTCCTGAGCCTGTGGGACCTACCACAAGGACAATCCCGTAAGGCATGGCAAGTATCTCTTTTAAAAGGGTCAGATTTTTTTCTGAGAGATTCAGTGCATCAATAGGCATGGACTCGCTGGGAGGGAGTATCCTCATTACTACATCCTCACCGCCGACTGTCGGGAGTGTTGCTACGCGGAGTTCAATGATTTTATCCTGATATTTAAATTTTATCTTTCCGTCCTGCGGCAGTCTCCTCTCGGCAATATCCATGTTTGCCATAATCTTTATCCTGGATACAAGAGGGGCGCTGTGGTTGAATGGTATTTCAAGTGCCTTCATGCATGTCCCGTCAACCCTGTATCTGACGTCAGTGGTTTTCTTTGCCCTGTTTGGTTCTATATGTACATCCGAGGCGCCTTTGTTGTATGCATTAGCAATTATCTGGTTTGCAAGGCGGACAATGGTGCTTGCAGTTTCACTGAGTTCCGGGCTGCCTGCCTCTTCATCATCGCTGCCTTCTATTTTACCTTCCTCTAATGCACCAACGATGTCAGAGATTGATGCCTCTGTTTCCTGATAAATAGTTTCCTTTGGTTCCAGAAATTTCAGTATATCGTCTTTTAGGGCTACGTAGAATTCATAATCCTTTGCCCTGATGAGCTGTTTTACTTCGGAAACTTTATGAATGTCAGACGGATTATCAGCCACGACAGTCGCCTTTTCTTTCTCCGGGTCAAAACTGATAGGCGCCCATAACTGCCTTTTAAGGTAAGCCACGTTCAGTCCCTTTAAAAGTTCTTTCTGCTGCTGGATAAAACGGTCGGAATATTCTACAAATTTACATCTGTAGAACTGGCTCAGGGCAAATCCAATCTCTTTTTTTGGAATCTTAAAGTCTTCCATGAGGATTGTTTCCACATCTTTCTTGAGTTCCCTTGCAGTGACCGTCGCTTTTTTCAATTCTTCTTCGGTAATGACATTCTGTGCTATCAGGTTATTCAGACGGCTCTGTACCATCTTTGTCTGGTTTCTGAATGCGATGCCTAATACACCTGCAATCTCCCTGACATTTTTTTCATCCGCTTCTCCAAAGACGCCTCCGCTTTTTTTGTTAATAAGCTGTATTACGCCTAAGAGTTTATTACCGAAGCTGACAGGCACAGCCAGCACCTGTTTGGTTTTATATCCTGATTTTTGATCCCAGCTGTAATCAAAACTCAGGTCAGGATTAATACTTTTCAAAGACTCTGAGTCGTATACGTCAGAGATGTTAACCATTTCCATAGAATGAGCCACATAGCCGGATATGCTTGCCGGAGATATGGGGACGCGGATTTCTTTAATATCCGTGCCTGCCTTGAGTTTGGAGAAGATTTCGTCTTTTGTATAATCCACGCAGTAGATGGTAATCCTGTCTGCGTCAAAAAGCTGCAAGATATCGTCTCTCAGATTTATAAGGATTTCATCTATGTTGTTTGCAGAGTTTATCTTGTTTGTGACGTAATGAAGTTTCTCAGAATATAAAACCTGCTTCTCTAATTTCTGAAGTTTATCTTTTTCCTGCACGTCTTCCCTTTCTTTAGGTTTTAAAAAACTCATCTTTTTGGCCTCCCTGCAATGTTATCTTAATAGTTATGCCGTTCTGCTGTCAAACAGGAAACACTAAAAATTGGAACTTACGTATGAGCGAATGACATCGTAAAGCTCGTCCGGCGTTGGCAGGGCGCCGCCGGGCCTGCCGTAAAAATACACAGGAGACCTCCCCTCCACCGAAAGCCTCACATCCTCTACCATCTGTCCCATATTCATCTCTATTGTGAGCAATCTCCGTCTCCCGTCACAAAGCCCGGCAATCTCTTTTTCAGGAAAGGGGAAAAGCGTAACAGGCCTGAAAAGACCTGTTTTAAAACCGTCTTTTCTTAATTTCCTTATTGCCGATGATGCAACCCTCGCAGTAATACCATAAGCCACAACAATTAATTCTGCATCATCCGTATAAAAAGAGTCATGCATTACGTCATTCTGTTTCATCCTGTCATACTTTTCCTTAAGCTTCCAGTTTTTTTGCTCAAGCACCCCCTCCTGCATCCAGAGAGATTTAATCACATTTGGCTCTCTGCCGGCACAACCTGTAAGTGCCCAGTCCTTCAGAGGCAGATTAGGCGCTTTATATGGTGTCTGGATTAGCGGCTCCATAATCTGCCCGAGCACGCCGTCGCTTAAAATCATTACAGGATTCCTGTATTCATCTGCCTTATCAAATGCCCTGAGAGTCAGGTCCCACATCTCCTGCAGGTTCCACGGCGCATATACAAGGAGCTTATAATCTCCATGACCTCCGCCCTTCACAGCCTGAAAGTAATCTGCCTGACTGCCTGAAATATTCCCAAGTCCGGGACCTCCCCTCTGTATATTTACAATAACTGCCGGCAGCTCTGCTCCTGCAAGATAAGATATTCCTTCCTGTTTGAGGCTTATTCCGGGGCTGCTTGAGGATGTCATTGCCCTTGCACCCACTGCAGATGCGCCAAAGACCATGTTTATTGCAGAGAGTTCGCTTTCTGCCTGAATAAAAATACCTCCAACCTCAGGCATCCTCCATGATATATACTCAGGGATTTCGTTCTGAGGCGTTATCGGATAGCCTGCATAAAACCTGCAGCCAGCTTGAATGGCAGCCTCTGCTACTGCCTCATTGCCTTTCATTAATACCTTTTTCATCCTGTCAGCTCACTCCACCCATTTTAATATCCCGCTGATATCAGCCCTGCTGCTGCGGTAGCTGTTAACCTTGTCTGTCATATCAGGATAACCTATGGATATGCCGAGTATAAGCCTTTTTGATTCCGGTATGCCAAGAAATTTTTTAATCTCTGCTGAATAATCAGTGAGAAAGGCCTGCGGCACTGTGCCAAGTCCATAAGCGCAGGCAGTAAGCATAATGCTCTGGGCAAACATCCCTATATCAAGGATAGACCATGGTGTCAGAGATGAGTCCTGATAGAGAAAGATTGCATGGGGTGCCCCATAAAACTTAAAGTTCGCAGCCTTTGCCTTTTTCACATATATATCAAACTGGCTTATATCAATACCCAGTAACGTGCTCCTTTTTGCAAAGTGTTCCTTTATCCTTTTATCAATCTCAGGGGGCCATGATACAGGTTCAGGCAGGTCAGGTTTAGCCGTCTCGCCCCTTTCCAGAAGCCCAATGAGCAGGTTAGACAGCTCCTCTTTTTTACTGCCCGATATTATCACTGCCTCCCACGGCTGACTGTTTTTGTATGAAGGACTGCGCCTTGCAATATCAATGATATTCAGAAGTGTTTCTTTCGGTACAGGGTCAGGATTGAATTTCCTTATGCTCATCCTTTTCTGAATACATTCTATAGCATCCATTATTTGTCCCCCCAATAATATTTAACCACTTTAACCACAGAGAACTCAGAGAAAAATAAAACAGTTATTATTATGAATTAATAATGATGAACTACCCTGTAGCAAGCTGCAGGGATAACAAGTTTAAATTACGCTTTTTAATCCGTAATTTCAAATTCTCTGCGGCCCCTGTGGTTTATAAAAATTATTAATGCCTGTTAACCATTCTGTAAAGGATGCTGGCTGTTGCTTCTTTAAAATAGCGGAGCCTGGTGGAAGGCAGGCACCCCTGCCGGTAAGGGACTCTCACATTTTCTACAGATGTCCCCAACAATTTAACATCAGACTCCCCAAATAATTCAAATGCCATACGGTATGAATCTATATTATGCAGGTCAATCCCCATCACAGCCCCTGCAATCAGGTCAACTGCGAGTAAATTTTTCCCGGTAATAACAACCCCTGTCTTTTTAGGGGTGCTCTGCACCTCGTCAAATTCATTGCCCCATACACCGTCTACCAGACAGAAATGACTTTTTACAATTTGATTCATGTCAAGCACAGCCTTGCGGATAAACGGATGGTACATAAGTTTCTGTTTACGTGCAGGGACAAACCCAAAGATATTTTTAAGACATAAGGTAACACACGCCAGTGAATGAGTCTTCATTTTTGCAATATTGATTACATAATCGTGCTCAAGGACAGTTTTGTTAAACGGCATCTCGCGTGTGTGAAAAGGTTTTGGTATTGGTTTCCATACTATGTCTGCTGAACGAATGTCTTCAAGCCGGACATTAGGAAACTCATTGACTAATTCCCTGTATCCCAATTCATCAAATGCCTTTATGGTGTCGCTGCAGGATTCACCGATGGTTATCCGGGGGCAGTCATGAAGCCGTTCAAGAACTGCCCTGATTAGCCCTATATCCACAGTCATTCCCTGATTTGAAGGCAGCCCTCCTGTAAGATTAGGTTTTATATAAACTTTTTCCCCGGTGACCTTAAAACCAAGCGCATCAAGGGCTTCACAAGCACCTTTATAAGGGTCGTCTGTCTTGGCAAGATATACAGCTGCGGTTGACATCCTGTTTTTATTATATCACTATTTTTCATGTTTGGCTTTAAAGAGTTTAGTTTATTTTTTTAACACTTGAACCCTTGCTCCCTTAAAATTATTTAAACTATGCTACAATTGCTCCTATGAAGATAGGATATATCGGTTTAGGGAAAATGGGATTTAATATGGTAGAGCGGCTTTTGGAAAAAGGCTATGAAGTTGTTGTTTATGACAAAAATAAAAATGCCATGAAAAAAAATTCAGGACCACGTGCAAAACCAGCAGGTTCTCTGAAATCCCTTGCAGAAGCGATACCTGCACCAAGGCTTATCTGGCTGATGGTTCCTTATCAGGCTGTTGATGAAGTTCTTAAAGACCTCACGCCATTTCTTAAAAAAGGCGACACCGTAATTGACGGAGGGAATTCACCGTATAAAGAATCAATCAGGCGTGCAGAAGGATTGAAGAAAAACGGGATAAATTTTTTAGATGCGGGTATAAGCGGCGGTCCTCGGGGGGCAAGAAATGGCGCCTGTATCATGGCAGGCGGCAGGAGAGAAATTTTTAAAAA
>JACROO010000038.1:8698-22694 GCA_016214355.1 Nitrospirota bacterium
ATTTTTAAAAAACACAAAGATTTATTTAAAGATTTATCATCTGAAAACGGTTATGTTTATGCGGGCAAATCAGGCGCCGGACATTTCGTAAAAATGATACATAACGGGATTGAGTACGGAATGATGCAGGCACTTGCAGAGGGATTTGCAGTAATGAAGGAATCGCCTTTTGATTTAGATTTAGAAAAAATCGCTGCACTTTATAACCATAAAAGCGTTATTGAGTCGCGCTTAGTAGGCTGGCTTAAAAATGCGTTTGAAAAATACGGAGAGGATTTAAAGGGCATCTCAGGGGCAGTGTCGCACAGCGGTGAAGGGGAGTGGATGGTTAAGGAGGCAAAGAGGCTTGGTATCCCTGTCCCCATAATTAAAGGGGCGCTTGATTTCAGGCTTAAATCCCGAGGCAATCCAACCTATACAGGGAAAATCCTTTCTGCCCTGAGAAATCAATTCGGCGGGCACGAGGCGGGGTGAAACGCTCAAGCAGGCAAGTCAGCATGACAAAAAATGAGGCTTAAGACCAATACGTCAGCCAAAATCCTAATCTTCCCGGACTTGGAGGCTATAAGTCGTCATGCGGCATCAATCTTTATAAATCTCTCGCAAAACTGCATAGCCTCACACGGAAGATTTACCGTGGCTATTTCCGGAGGCTCTACACCAAGAAAGCTCTATACAATCCTCGGTTCAGAACCTTATCGCAGCTTAATTGACTGGGGCAATGTGTATTTTTTCTGGACGGACGAGAGGTGTGTATCTAAAAACAGCGAGGAAAGCAACTTTAAGACTGCCTTTGATGCACTGTTTTCAAAAATTCTGCTGCCGGCTCAAAATACACACAGGATTAAAGGCGAAGAGTCTCCTGAAAAAGCTGCCGGAGAATATGAAAAAGATATGTGCGAGTTTTTTGGAAATTCAAAAGTAATTTTTGACCTCATACTTCTCGGTATGGGCGAAGATGGGCATACAGCCTCGCTGTTCCCAAGCTCAAAGGCGCTTGAGGAGACAAAAAGACTTGCAGTTCCGGTCTACATGGGAAAAAACAAAATCAACAGGGTAACCCTTACACTGCCTGTTTTAAATAATGCTGCTCAAATACTTTTTCTCGCAGCGGGGAGGTTAAAGGCAGATATTATACTGAAGGTGTTAGGTAATAGAGATAAAAGTTATCCTGCAGGGCTTATAAACCCTGTCCACGGTTCCTTGCATTGGTTAATAGATAAAGAGGCTGCGGAGAAATTGATTTCTTCAGGAAAAGCCTCCAATAATCTGACCATATCTGAGAGTGCAGATTAATCCTCTGCTTTCCACACCTCAACTGCAATATCAGGACATACAACGGCACATAGCCCGCAGCCGTTACATTCATCTGAATTTACAGGTATTGCATAATGATAGCCCATGGAATTAAATTCTTCGTTAAAGGCTATCAGCCCTTTAGGGCATGCTGTGATGCAGTAGCCGCAGCCCTTGCAGAGTTCTTTGTCTATGGTAATCTTGCCTTTCATATTTAAATTCAGGGTTCGTGGGTTCAAGGATTCAAGGGTTCATGTGTTTATTTTCTAATGATTTTATGAGCGCTTTCAGCATCCTTTCAACATCTCCTATCTCTTGCTGAAATTTTTTCATATCTTCTATTTGAATATACCCTAAATCTCCAGATAATTTCTTAGCATTTCACTTGACTCCTTGAACCCTTGACTCCTTGAACCCTTTTAATTTCAGCATTTCCTTCGCATGCTTTATTGAAACCTCCGTGCACTTGCCGCTGAGCATGCGGGCAATCTCCATTGCACGCTCATCTTTTTGCAGGTCTTTAACTTCAACAACTGTCCTCTGCCCTTTGACCTTTTTTTCAATTTTTAGATGCCTGTCGCCGTAAGATGCAATTTGAGGCAGATGCGTGATGCATATTATCTGATGCGCCTTTGAGAGGCTCTTTAATTTCCTGCCTACTGTTTCGCCTGCCTCTCCTCCGATGCCCGCATCTATCTCATCAAAGACAAGCACGGGGATTCTGTCTCCGCGTGTCAGGATTCCTTTAAGCGCAAGCATAATCCTTGAGAGTTCTCCGCCTGGCGCTACCTTTGATAATGGCCTGAGTTCTTCACCGACATTTGTAGAGATAAGGAACTCTATCCTGTCTATTCCTTTTGTATTTGCCTTATAACCATCCATTGTGTCGTCGCCTGATTCATTGGTTATATCTATGGAGAACCTCGTATGGGGCATGGAAAGATGGGAAAGTTCTGCGACAACTTTTGACTCTATTTTTTTTGAGACTGCCTTTCTTTTTTTTGATATAAGATGTGCCGTTTCTGTCAGTGACGTCTTTAATCTTTCGCGTTCAGCGTGCAGGGATTCCAGTCTTTCCTCTGAGTGCTGAATACCTGAAAGCTCTTCTCCGGCGTTCTCTTTATACTCAAGGATGCCCTGAATATCGCTGCCGTATTTCTTTTTAAGCCCCTTTATGAGTTCAAGCCTCTCCTGCACGGCTGCAAGCCTCTGAGGGTCAAAATTAAGACTGTCTTTATATCCGCGGAGGAAATAAACAGCATCTTCAATCAGCGGAAGGGCATCCTGCAAAGACCTTATTGCGTCCTGTGCCTTACTGTCAATATTCGCAACTTCCTTAATGGCATTTATGGTTTTTGTCAGACCTATCAGACATGCCCCGTCAGAAGAGTAAAGGGTATCATAAGCCTCATGTGCAAGTTCCATCAGCCGTCCGGCATTGCCTAAAATCCTTTCTTCCTCAAGAAGCGCCTCTTCCTCTTCTGTTTTTAGACCGGCTGATTCAATCTCATTGATTTGATACTGAAGCAGGTCAATCCTTTGAGCCCTCTCCTTTTCTTTTCCTGTTAATTCGGCTATCTGCTGGTTCAGGCTTATAAGGGATTTATAGGCAGAGGCGAATTCTTCCCTTTCAGCGAGGAGTTCTCCGTATGCGTCAAGCAGGTCAAGCTGGTTTTCTTCCGACAGCAAAGACTGATGCTCATATTGTCCGTGGACATCTATAATATTCCTGCTTGCATCGGACAGCGTCTGCACGCCTGCCATGGAATTATTTATGAATGCACGGTTTTTCCCATGCGCTGAGATTATCCTCTTCAGAATAATCCCATCCTGAGCGTCTATTCCCATATCTGAAAGGAAGTGCATGCCTGATTGCGGGGCATCAAAGAACGCCTCAATAACTGCCTCCTTCTCTCCGCTTCTTATAACCTCGGCAGATGCCCTTTCACCGAGGGCAAGACACAGGGCATCAATGATTATTGATTTGCCTGCACCTGTTTCACCTGTCAGGACGTTAAGCCCCTCTTCAAACTTTATGGTGATATCATCAATTATGGCGAGGTTTTTAATATGAAGCTCTTTAAGCATTTATCACTACTATTTTTGCCTTAATTGTCTCCCAAAAATTGCCTAAGGGGGTCCTTCGTTAGGATTCAAGGGGTCTAGTGGTCAAGGGTTCAAGTCATTGTTTTTTATTTTACTTGAATCCTCGACTCCTTGACTCCACGAACCCTTTTTCCTTACTCACTGCCATAAGCGTGGAGACCTGAAAGCAGGAGATTCACTCCAAGATAAGTACAGATTACTGTTATAAAGCCCACAACGGCAAGTATTGTTACTCTCTTACCCCTCCATCCTGCCGCAAAGCGGGCGTGGAGGTAAAGGGCATAAACAAACCACGTAATTAATGACCACGTCTCTTTCGGGTCCCAGCTCCAGTATTTGCCCCAGGCGCTGTTTGCCCATATAGCGCCCATTATTAATCCGCCGACTGTAAACAGCGGAAATCCGATAGCAATGCTTTTATAAGTTATCTCGTCAAGCAGGTCTGCCGTCAGGGAGAGTCCTGTAAGAATCTTTTTGAGCCCGAGTCCGTACCTCCAGATAATAAATAAAAACGCTACGGAGGCAATCCAGCTTATTGCAACTATTCCGCCGGATGAACTTCTGAATGTGGATTTAAGAAAATAATTTTGGATAACCTCTTCGGGCTTAGCGGCAGATACCGAAAAGAAATCAAAGCCCATGGCAACAAGGATAATTATAAAGATGCCCACGATAATGCTCCAGAAGATATATGCCTTATCCTCCCTTGATTCTGTAAGCAAAATCAGATGCACAACCCCGGCCCCGAATGACACGCCAAAGGCGGCATATCCGAGGAAACTTATAAGCACGTGAAACAGCAGCCAGTTAGACTGCAGTGCAGGGACAAGCGGCTGGATTTCTTTTGATGTGCCTGAGACATCAATAAAAACCAGCGTAAGCGCTGCAAGCGGCGTGACAAAGGCGCCGAGTGAGCGGATCTTATATCTAAATTCTATAATCAGGTGTATAAGGATAAGGCACCATACAAAGAAAATGAGTGACTCGTAAAGATTTCTAAGCGGAGCACTCCTCAGGAGAGATAATATCAATGTTGTTGGTGGTGAGGTCTCAATCCAGAAATTATAAGAATCCCCCCATCTCATAAGCAAGGCTATTGTCTGGCTAACGAATCCAAAAACCGTTATGGTTGTGGCTGCGGCACCAACAGCATTTTTGCGTGCAGCAAGATATGTTATATAAACCACCATTGCCAATAAATAAGATAATCCTGATATGGTAAAAAACGTTTCACCGGTCATTTTTTACTCCTTTCCTCTATCGCCCCTGTTGCTTTTGCTATTATTCTCTCTACCTCTTTTTCATAAGAAAGTCTGTTTTTGCTGGCAGAGCCGCCAACAGAGATTTTTACAAAACTCTTCCCTCCTGAAACGTCAGGGCTAATCCTTACCCATATTTTTTTATTACTCATAAAAAATGCAATATATAGTCCAATGCTCATGATAATAGAGGCAAGATAGATAAGCCAGACGCCGGGGTCCCTTGAGACCTGAAGCCCTGTGTATTCTACGCCCCAGTAATCAAAAAATTCTACCTTATGCCCCTGCGGAAGTACGCCTGTTTCTGGATAGCGTTTCAGGATCCATCCTGTAAAACTTTGTTTCCCTGCCTCGCTGAATTGTATTAAAACTGCAGGGTTTATTAGTTTATCCGAATAAGTGATGAGATTCCCGGTAGTGGGATCCCGGGTAAGTGCAGGCGAAAAACCATTAATGGTCCCTTTAAGCCCGGTCCCCGGCATTTCAAATGTATCTCCGATTTGAACATTTAAGACATGTTCTGTTCCTCTAACCGGTGTTACCTTAAGGATAAACACCCCCGCTGCATTTGGAATCATGCCATAACTTGACTGGTAGAATGTAATTCCTTTGTATGTAAGCGGGTTATTAACCTCAATTACTTTTTTCAAAACCTCTCTGCCTCCTTCAATTACAACAAGCTCGCTCTGGAACTCCTGCGGCATATCCGAGCCCCTATAGTAGTCGGTGTTATACCAGTTACATTTTATGGTAAACCCGAGAGGGATTGTCTTTCCTCCACCTGTATAAGCTACGTCAGAGGTTTCTCCCTCGGGGAGATTCAAAAACCCACCGAATCCAAATCGTGCACCAATTATCGCACCGGTGAATATCAGCAGAATACTGAGGTGAACAATATAAAGCCCAAGGCGGGAATATTTTCCTTTTTGCGAGTAAAGCTCAGCGGAATCCCCTTCCGTTGACTCAGACACATGAAATCCTGATGCTGCAAGGCTGTTAAAAAATTCATCCTTTACTGCTTTAAGGTTAGCCTTAACCTTTAATTCCTTCCTTACCGGAAGCGTCTTAATAACAGTTTCCCCTGCGGGTTTCATCGGTGTATTAATAAGTTTCAGTGTTTTAGGCAGTCTCTCAAGCGAGCATATAATGAGGTTGACGCAGATCAGGATGAGTAATGTTATAAACCACCACGAATGATACATATTCATAAAGCCGAGTTTTAAAAATATGTTGTAAGCAGTAGGGGTAATGCTGTCGCCGAAAAATTTGGCAAGGAGTTTTATGTTCTTTTCCTGCTCAGCATTCTGCTCTATGATGGTGCCGATTATTGATGTAAGAGCTAATATTATAAGCAGTACTATTGTGAGCTTAACTGAGGCAAAAAATTTCCAGATGCTGTCCGAGATATTAGACGGAAAATCGCCTTGCGCCTTATTCTTTTCTTTTTCTTCCAGGGGCTATCTCCTTAAAAATCAAGTTGTTAACAATAGCATTTAAATTACCGTGAAGTCAACCTGAAGGGGCGCTAATTAAAAAAAAAATTTCGCAGTTTTATAATCAGTATGTTAGCATAACTGCAGAAAGGTATTTACATATAGCCCCCATTTTTTAAAGAACAAGGGTTTATTCCTGTTTCATAAAAAAGCGTTTAGACGCCTGATTTCTCTATGCAAATTATAAAGACCATAAAAGACATGCAGACTCTAAGCAGGCGGTTAAGGGCTGAAAAAAATACCATAGGCTTTGTCCCCACAATGGGCGCCCTGCATGAGGGACATTTGAGCCTCGTAAGGCGCTCAAAGGAAGAAACTAATGCAACTGTGGTCAGCATATTTGTAAACCCCGTACAATTCGGGCCTAAGGAGGATTTCAAGCAATACCCGAGGGAAATTGAAGAAGATGTAGTTAAATTGTCGCCTTTTAAGGTAGATGCAGTTTTTATCCCGGAGAATAAGGAGATGTACCCTGAAGGTTTTTCAACATTTATAAATGTAGGCCGTATCGGAGAGATGCTCTGCGGTGCTGCAAGAGGGGGGCAAGAGAAACCGACGGTCTCGCCATGAGTTCAAGGAACGGTTATTTAAATCAGATAAATAGAAAGGCAGCACCGATTCTATACAAGGCTTTAAAGCATGGTGAGTACCTTATAACAAAGGGCATCAGGGACCCGTCCCGTATTAAATCCGGGATTGAGGCTTTAATAAAAACCGACCCTTCAACTGTAGTAGAATACATTGAAATTGTTGACCCACAAAGCCTGCAACGTGTCTCAACAATAAAAGCGGCTGTTGTTATCTGCCTCGCTGTTAGAATTGGTAAAACACGACTTATTGACAACGTAATTGTCAGCGTGTAAGCCTCACCAGCAGTTTAACAGACAGAATTTATCTCGTATTAGTGCATTTCAACTGCCTTTTACCTCTATTAGCATTATTTTATTAGCTTATAAGTAAATTTTAATTGACTACACCAGCGGTATTCCCATAAAATTATTTTTTGTTTTTGGCTAAAATTAAATTAAAGAGAGGAGGTGAATATATTGAAAAAGATAATTGTAGGGCTCTTCTCTTTACTGCTCGTTGCTACATTTTTAACCATAGGTGCTACCATCGGAGAAGGTGCAGGATATGTCGGTGCAGCAAAATGCAAGGCATGCCATATGAAGCAGTATAAGGCATGGGAAAAAACAAAAATGGCAACGAGCTTTGAGAATTTAAAGCCGGGGGTGAAGGCAGCGGAAAAAACCAAGGCAAAATTAGACCCTAACAAAGATTATACTACCGACCAAAAGTGTCTAAAATGTCATACAACAGGCTATGGAAAATCGGGCGGGTTTAAGAGTTTTGCAGAAACCCCCAAAATGGTGAATGTTCAATGTGAGGCATGCCATGGACCTGGAAGTGAGTTCACACAGATAATGAAGAAGAATAAGGAATTCAAACTGGATGAGGTTAAGGCAGCAGGGTATGTGTTTCCAAAAGAGGCAAGCGCTGAAAAAGAATGTCTTGAATGTCATGGAGGAGAAAGCCCATTTAGTGAAAAGGTTGACCCAAAATACAAGTTTGTATTTAAAGACAGGCTCAAGAATACTCACGAACATTTCCCTCTGAAATACAAACACTAAAAAATAGAAAGCTGGCATTATCATCCACGATAGTGCCAGCTTTCTATTTCAGTTATTTTCTCTTAATCTTATTTATTTTCTGGAACAGTACAACTGCACTTGAGCTCGCCTGTCTTGATTGCAATTGCAATCTTTGACAGCACTGTAAAGACTAACATGCCTGCTGCCCATATGCCTATGGAGACCCAGAACTCAAGGCTGTTCGGGAAGTAGTCATATATCTCGCCTAATGTATCAGGGACAAAGCCCGGGAAAATAAGCCCCATGCCTTTCTCTATATACACCCCTATAAATATCAACACACATGCCAGGTTAAGGGTAACGAGATTCCGTCTCGTTTTTGGGTTAAGCAGAAATAAAAATGCAATTGAGTTAAATGTAATGGCGGTCCATATCCAGGGCACAAGATGGTTGTGACCCTGCAGCCCGTACCAGAGATAATCCAGTGCGGCAATGTGCGCAGTGGCAGAATAGCGCTCTTTAAACAACTCAGCAATCAGGAAAAAGAGATTCAACGCCATTGCATAAGTTATTATCTCCCCCACTTTGAAAAGCGCCTCATTCGTTACTTTTAAGCGGGTATTTTTTCTTATAATCTGGAAGAGTATCAGCATAAAGGCAGGACCTGAGCAGAACGCCGATGCAATAAACCTCGGCGCCAATATTGCCGCATTCCAGAACGGTCTTGCCGGAAGCCCTGCGTATATAAAGGCGGTAACTGTGTGGATGCTGATTGCAGCAGGGATTGAGAAAATAATAAAGGGCCATATGAATTTTTTGTTATACGGCTGGCCGGTGTAATACTTATAAAGCCCGTAACAGACTAAAAATAAGTTTACGAATAAATAAGTATTAAGTACAAGCACGTCCCAGGCTAAAATAGACTGCGGGAAATTGAAAATACCAAGCCCGGGTATAAGATGCCAGAATCTCTCAGGGCTCCCCATATCAATAGTAACAAACATAAGGCACATTGATACAGCGGAAACAGCCATTATCTCGCCAAGTAAAACAATGTCATGGATTGGCTCATAGTGGTAAATATAGGCAGGGATAACCAGCACAACCGCTGCGGCTGCCACGCCCACTAAAAATGTAAAGTTTGCAATATACCAGCCCCATGAGGCCTGGTCCCTCATATTTGTTGCAATAAGTCCCTGATCAAACTGCCTGACAAGCAAAATTACCCCTACTGTCATAAGTAACAACAGGACTGCAACCAGCAGTTTATATGACTTGCTGCCTGTAAATACTACCTTTAATATTCCTGTTAATGCCTGAAACATAGAATTCAACCTTTCCCTCCTGCACTTCTAACCGGAGTGCCCATGCTGAAAAAGTAAAAGAATTTTGGGTCAGTGTCAAGGTCTTCCTTAAGCCTGAACACCTTTAAATTTTCAAGTATATAGCGTATTTCACTCTTAGGGTCAAGTAAATTGCCGAATTTTCTTGCCCCTACAGGACATGCCTCAACACAGGCTGTGTATTTTCCTTCCCTTGACCTCTGAATGCAAAATGTGCATTTTCCGACAACACCTTTGTACTGAGGCCTGTTGCCGAGATAATGCATATAGGGATTCAATTCTACCTTAGGTATATACGGCTTACCCCAGTTGAAGTTCCTGGCACCGTAAGGACATGCCGCCATACAGAACCGGCAGCCAATGCACCAGTTATAATCTACCACTATCATGCCGTCAGGCTCTTTCCATGTAGCCTTTACAGGGCATACCTTTACACACGCCGGATTATTGCATTGCTGGCACTGCACAGGTACATAAAATTTCCCTTTCTGCGGGACCTCATCCGGATTGTAATACCGGTTTGAATGCTCAAGGGACTGCCATTTTTTATTTTCTTTCTCAAACTCCAGAACCTTTATCCATTGAATCTGCGGGTTGCGGGACAGATTATTCTCCTGCACACACGCATAAACGCACTTCCTGCAGCCTATACATCTTGAAAGGTCAAGGGCATAGCCGAATAAGACTTTATCCATTGGAGGCGTTGCCTTTACCGTAACGGACTTCCCGTATTTTTCCGATAACTCCGCTTCCATGTTTGTAAGGATAGCCCGCAGTTCATCTTTTTTAAGCCTCGTAAAATGCTGCCGGAAGTATTCTTCCCAGACAGATGCCTTGGCATTAAATGGAAGAGACAGTGCAGCGGCAAAAGCCGCAAAACCTGTAAGGAACTTTCTCCTCGTCAGCATATTTTCATTTTTAGCTTTACCAGCATCTTCTGACATTTCTGCCTCCGGATAATTATTTTTCAGCACCAGTAACCAATATTTCTTTTGGGAGCCTCGGCGCGGGCATGGGCTTCAAAGGCTGAAACGGCGGGTTGTGCGGATTATGGCACTGAGTACAGTGCAGGTATTGTTTTTCTCCATTCCAGTAGCCCGTCCTTTTACCGTGAACGCCCATCTTCCACTCCCTGTAAATCCTGCGATGGCACTGCTCGCATACCTTGTAGTATTCATTAAAACCAGCCAGCTTGCCGTTGAGGAGCCTTAATTTATCCCTGTTGCCTGTATTATGGCAGTCAAGGCACCACCTGTTTCCAGAATCATGATTCATAAACTTGCCCGGCGTCTCGTCATGCGGTTCAGCTAATTCCCGCCTCGCAGGGTCAGGCGGCAGGTCTGCATTGTGACACTCCGAGCAGGGGAATAAGGTTAATTTATTCATAGGCGCAATGCTTTTCACTATCTCTTCAACCGGCTTGTCAAACGGAATCTCCTCCTGTACCGAGTCGCCGGCTTCTGCACCTGCTTCGCCCTCGTGTGCGGCAATGGCATTATTTAAAAATGAGAGGGACACAAAACCAAATAGGAATACAACTATTGCAATAAATGCAAAAAAATCAGGTGAAAAGACTTTTCTGTAATTTAAACGTCTCATTACTCTCTCCTAAAATTTTTAACGGGGATAGGTCCCGCAAATACTTTGCGGGATTTGAGACATTGGGTGCTTATTCTACTTAAAATGCCGCACCCTGTCAAAATAAAAAATATTATCGGATTATAAAATTATTTTATCACAACGCGTCGTTGCAAAATTCCATAAGAGACAAAAAAAGTGTAATATATCTGATAATCAATAAGCCGGTAAAAGACGCCGTTAAAATACAGTGCATGTTTTCTTCCATAGCCCCGCGGTATGACCTCCTTAACAGACTTCTGAGTTTTGGTAGGGACCGCTGCTGGAGAAAATTCGCTGTCAATCAGCTTCCAAGGACAGACAACGCCGTGTTTCTTGATGTTGCCACCGGCACAGGCGATATAGCTCTGGAGATAATTAAACAGCACTCAGGGAACACAAAGGTAACCGGTGTGGATTTCAGCAGTCAAATGCTTGAGCTTGGAAGAAAAAAAATTGCAAATCTCGGCTGGCAGGAACGCATAGACCTCCGTCACGGTGATGCCAATTCCCTGCCTTTTGAGGACAACACCTTTGACGGCGCAATAATTGCATTCGGGATAAGAAACCTGCCTGATTATAAGAGAGGGCTTCAGGAGATGACAAGGGTTATAAAGGATAATGCCAGTGTAGTAATCTTAGAATTTACGAACATAAAAAACCGCTCCTTTGGCAAGTTTTATCATCTCTATCTAACAAAAGTTCTGCCTTTAATCGGCGAAATAATATCAGGCAGAAAAGGCGCCTACAGGTATCTTTCCCGGTCAGTGCTGGATTTCCCGGAGACGGAGGAACTCAAAGCAATTATGCTTGAGGCAGGGCTTAGAGAAGTTAAGTACTATCTTCTGACGTTTGGGGTTGTTGCAGTGCATGTAGGGATAAAATGAAAAATTAATGAAATTTTAAATTTTTTCCACAACTTTTAACTTTTAATTTTTAACTTTATTTATGGCACGTTTTGTTGTTCAGGAACACCATGCAAGCCATCTTCACTGGGACTTCAGGCTTGAAAAAGAGGGGGTCCTTAAAAGCTGGGCTGTGCCAAAGGGAATCCCCGGGGAAACGGCAGTTAAACGCCTTGCAATTCAGGTAGAAGACCACAGGCTTGATTACATAGATTTTGAAGGCACAATCCCTGAGGGCATGTACGGAGCGGGCACTGTAACAATCTGGGATAAAGGGACGTATAAAATAGAATCCGAATCGGAAAAACGCATTGTCTTTGAACTGAAAGGCAAACGTCTCAAGGGCAATTACAGCCTCGTGCATTTAAAAGATAAGCAGTGGCTTTTGATAAAACTTTAAAAATAGATACAAGATGCAGGATATCTAAAAATATTAGTCAAGCTGAATGCTTCTTAATCTTGTCATTCCGGCTTGTCCGGTAACCCCCTATGGCGGGAGCAGGTTGCAAACCTGCTCCCGCGTGGACACTTTGTACCAGATTTTCGGCATTATAATTTCATTATATGACCCCGGAAGAACTTCTTAAAAATGGGTTAAAAGAATTAGGCATTTCCTGTTCCAAGGAACAGATAATCGCTTTTATGACTTTTCTTTCAGAACTTAAAAAATGGAGCAGGGCATACAACCTCACTGCATTAAAAACCGATGAGGACATAATCATTAAACATTTTCTTGATTCACTGCTTTATCTAAAGGCTATCCAAGAAGGAAGTTCACTGTTCACTGTTCACTGTTCACTGTTAAAAATAGCCGACGCCGGGACAGGGGCAGGTTTTCCCGGGATACCGATTAAGATTATCAAGCCGGAAATAGAGATTACCCTTATTGAATCTTCAAGGAAAAAGGCTGCCTTCCTCCGTCATATAGTGAGGGCATTAAAGTTAGAGAAGGTAACTGTTCTGGAATTGAGGTTAGAAAGTCTGGATAAAGCCTATGAAAAAGCCTATGACGTTATTCTCTCAAGGGCTGCATTTAAAGTCAAGGACTTCCTCAAAAAGGCATGTCCTTACGTTAAAGAAAATGGCATGCTTATATTGAGTAAGGGACCAAAGGTTTCAGAAGAGATAAAAGGAGTAAATGCAATCAAAAAAATCCTTAAATTAGAACTCCCCTTTGTTAAGGCTCAGAGAAATTTATTAATTCTCAGATGTTAATATTCTTATAATTTCTCGTTATATTTTTTACAATACCGCATATTTGTGGTAATATTACAATTATTTAAATGAAGAAAGATTTCACAATCACAGACTATATTCAGAAGGATACCCTTAATTCCCTCGCCGAGGGCATCCTGCTTATAGACAGGAACTATACAATAGTTTTTGCTAACAAAACAATACTTCAACTATGCGGTCAAGAAAGAGAAGATGTCATCGGTCAAAAATGTCATAAATTTTCCCACCAATGTCCCGTGCCTTGCTATAAAAAAGGCGAATCTGTTATCTGTCCTCATTTTAAAGTATTCAAAACAGGTGAACCTATGTCTGTAACCCATACCCATACCTTGCCCGATGGCACAGAGAGAATCTTTGAGATTACAGCCTCTCCTGTCAAAGATGAAAAAGGCAATGTTGTCCAGATGCTTGAGGTGTTGAGGGATGTGACTAATCGCAAGTTCCTTGAAGATAGCCTGAAAGTGCTTGAGCAGGAAAAAGAGATTATTCTATCCAGTCTCTCTGAACTCGTGGTGTATCAAGATACGCAGCAGAGGGTTAAATGGGTGAACAGGTCAGCAGCCGAATCAGTAGGTTTGACCCCTTATGAATTAACTGGACGCTATTGCTATGAGATATGGCATCAACGTAGCAATCCGTGTGACAACTGCCCGGTTCTGAGTGCCCTAAAAAGCCATCAGCCAGAAGAAGGCGAAATATCTTCTCCTGACGGGAGAATGTGGTTGATAAAGGGCTACCCTATTAAGGACAGCAAAGGAAATATTGCAGGCATAGTTGAAGTAACACAGAACATCACCGAGCGCAAACAAACAGAAGAGGTATTAAAAGAGTCTGAAGAAAAATTTAGGAAGCTTGTAGAACACTCTCTTGTAGGCGTCTACATCATCCAGGATTTCGTGTTCAAATATGTGAATCCACAACTCGCAAAAATCTTCGAATACTCTCCAGAAGAACTTATAGGAAAGAAAGGTCCAGAGGATCTTGTATATCCAGAGGACTGGCACATTGTCAGAGAAAATCTCAAAAAGCGAGTGGAAGGTGAGGTGGAGTCAATCAACTATACATTCAGGGGGCTAAAAAAGACTGGTGAGGTATAAAAAATCCATGCCTGATGTCATAATCCAAAATGATTTGGGAAATAAATACAGC
>JACROO010000039.1 GCA_016214355.1 Nitrospirota bacterium
CGCCGATACGGGCAAGCCTCAGCATATTTTCAAGGTGTACGGCATTAAAGGGCATCTCACGGGGCACAAGGATAAGCCTCCTGCCTTCTTTTAAAACAACATCCGCAGCCCTTTCAATAAGATTATTAGCATAACCATTAGCAATGCCTGAAAGCGTCTTCATGGAGCAGGGGACAACAATCATCCCGTCTGTAATAAATGAACCGCTTGAAAATGGGGCATAGAGGTTGTTTTCATCGTAATACTTGATATTTTTAGATGAAAAGTGCTTTTGTATCTTTTCCCCGGTGTCTGCCTCTGTCCTGCCTGCAAGGTTTATTCCTGTCTCAGTCTTGATGATTAATAGAGCCTGCGAGGAAATAGTAAGATAAATCTTTGCCTTTGCCTTAAGGAGTTCTTCAATTACCCTCAGCCCGTAAATTGACCCGCTGGCGCCTGTAATTGCAATAACAAAAGATTTCACGTGGGTATTTTAACATAAGTTTGTCCTCTTTAGCTGAGGGGTTTACCCTGCACTTTTTCAAAAGTGCGGGGTTTACAACATTAAACTTGGAAATGTATAATTAACAGATGAAGAAAAAGACAATTATAATTTTTATTTTAATTTCTATTGTGTTAGGTGTTATAATCGGCAGTAATTTAGACAGATTCCTGCCTAAGGCAACCTCCCCGCGCAATTTTTATTCCCCGAGGGTGACAGGTGACCTTGCAGAAAAAAGCAAGGCATTCTCTGATATAGTCAAGTCTGCAAGCCCAACAGTTGTAAATATATCAAGCACAAAAATAGTGAGAAGAAATGTGCCTATTCCTCATTTTTTTGAGTTTGAAAGCCCTTTTGATGAGTTTTTTGCACCCTTCCGCATACCTAAAAAGCAGAAGGAGCAAAGCCTCGGCTCAGGCGTAATTGTCTCGTCTGAGGGGTATATAATCACAAATTATCATGTCATTGAAAAAGCCGATGAGATAAAAGTTACCCTCTCTGATAAAAAAGACTATAGGGGTAAGGTTATAGGCTCCGACCCGAAAACCGACATAGCGGTTCTAAAAATATCAGCAAAAGACCTGCCTGCTATAAAATGGGGCGATTCTGATAAACTTGAAGTCGGCGAGTTCGTACTTGCATTCGGAAACCCTTTTGGTTTCAGCAATACGGTTACCATGGGGATAATCAGCGCGCTTGGAAGGGCAAATGTCGGTATCGCAGAGTATGAAGATTTTATACAGACAGATGCCGCTATAAATCCAGGCAATTCCGGCGGTCCGCTGGTAAATATCAAGGGAGAGATTATCGGCATAAACACAGCGATTTATTCAAGGACAGGCGGTTCTGAGGGCATAGGATTTGCCGTGCCAAGCAACATGGTTCAGCAGGTAATGGACCATCTTGTGAAAAAGGGCAAGGTCACAAGGGGATGGCTCGGCGTTACAATCCAGCAGATTACACCCGAGCTTGCTAAACAGTTTGACCTTAAAGACATTTACGGCGCTTTAATAAGCGATATTGCCAGAAACAGTCCCGCAGAAAAAGCAGGATTAAAAAGAGGCGACGTCATCATAGAGATTAACGGCAAAACAATAAAAGATATTACATCTCTTAAAAACATTGTGGCACAGAGTGGAGTCGGCAGTACCTTAAAACTGAAGGTGATTAGGGCAGAAAAGACAATCTCCATCAATGCAGTCGTTGCCGAACTGCCGAAGGACTTTGCCGAGGCAGTGCCTGAAAAACCAAACAGAGAGGAACAGGTTGCAGGGAATACCCTCGCCGGCTTCAGTGCAATTGACCTTACGCAGGAAATAGCTAAACAGTTAGGGCTGTCCAGAGATGAAAGAGGTGTTGTAATTGTCAGGGTTGAACCCGACAGCAGTGCTGAGGACGCAGGGCTTAAAAAAGGTGATGTGATTCAGGAAATAAATAAAAAAAGGATAACTAATTCAACTGAATTCAACACTATTGCACAACGTATCAGGGAAGGAGATACAGTGCTTTTATTAATTAACAGGGGAGGGCGTAAGTTTTACGCTACCCTTAAGGCATATTTTTAAATTATCTTAAAGAAAGAGGGGGAAAAACAGTGATTTCCAAAATTATTTTTCTATGTGTTTTTATTGTAGGCGGTTATCTCATAGGCATGAAAGAGGGGCTGCAATATCAGGGCATTATTTATGGTACAGGCATCGGCGTACTCGGTCTTATTCTGGAATTCCTTTTAAGTAAAATCGGTTTTGGCGCAATGTTTGGCGGATTAATAGGGCTTTCTCTGGGACTTATTTTTGCGAGGTTAATCTATTATCCGATAAGGACTATATTTAGCAGTCTGGATAATAGCATATATACCCCTCTTATATTAAACACCCTTCTGGGTTATACAGGTTTGCTTGTGGGTTTGGCAAAAGGCAGGGGTTTAGTCTTAGCAGACATTTTCAAGGCATTTAAAGGAAAAGCTGCAGAGGAAAACCTGAAAATCATAGACACAAGCGTCATAATTGACGGCCGTATTGCAGATATCTGTGACTCAGGCTTTATAGAGGGGGCGTTCATACTTCCCCAGTTTATCCTGCAGGAGCTTCAGCACATCGCAGATTCTACCGACACATTAAAGCGGGCAAGGGGGCGGCGCGGGCTGGATATACTGCATAAAATCCAGAAGATGTCCAACATAACCGTAAAGATCGTTGATGAAGACTTCCCCAAGATAAAAGAAGTGGATGCCAAACTCGTTGCGCTTGCGAAGATGCTCAGCGGCAAGATTATCACAAATGATTTTAATCTTAACAAAGTAGCAGAACTTCAGGGCGTGGCAGTGCTTAATATCAACGAGCTGGCAAATTCTCTTAAGCCTGTAGTCCTTCCGGGGGAGACGATGAATGTTTTTATAATCAAAGAAGGCAAAGAGCTGAGCCAGGGAGTTGCATATCTTGAGGACGGAACAATGGTCGTTGTTGACAATGCAAAAAAATTCATAAATAAAAACATTGATGTTACAGTTACAAGCGTGCTTCAGACGACAAGCGGGAGAATGATATTTACAAAGCTCAAAGAGGATTTTGACAGAGAAGAATTGAGAATGGCAAAACATTAATGAATAAAAAAAAACCGCACCGTGCATCGCCCTTAACACACAGGATAGTTGCCATAGTGCCTGCCGCAGGCATTGGCAGGAGATTTGGCACTTCTAAAAAAAAGCCTTTTGTTAATCTTTCAGGCTTCCCGCTTTTGATTCATACATTAAAGAGGCTTCACAGTGTAAAGGCTATAACAGAAATCGTCCCTGTGCTTGGGAAAGAGGACATTGAAAAGGGATTTAAGCTAATCAAGACTTATAAACTTACCAAGATAAAACGTATTGCAGCAGGAGGGAAAGAACGGCAAGACTCAGTTTACAACGCCCTATGCCTGATTAGAGATAAAACTCAAAAGGCAGGGAATGACCTCGTTTTAATCCATGACGGCGTCAGACCACTTGTCACTGCTGAACTCGTAAAAAGGCTCCTGTCAGAGTTTGACGTTAAACACAAGGGCAAAGGCATTGACGGCGTTATTCCCGGCACGCCAATGAAAGAGACATTAAAAGAAATTGATAAAAACAGTTTTGTCCTCTCCACAAAAAACCGTGAGATGTTCCGGGCAATACAAACCCCGCAGGTCTTTCGCCTCAACGCGCTTAAAAAGGCTTATACATCTGCCTGCCGGGACGGCTTTTATGCCACGGATGATGCAGCGCTTGTTGAAAGAATCGGGGGAAGGATAAGGGTGATTCCGGGACATCTGTATAATATTAAAGTTACCACGCCGGAGGATGCGGAGATAGTGGAGTTTTTGTTAAGTAAAGCTGCATTTCAAATTTAGCATTGCAAATTTTAAAATGATAATTGAATAATTTTTAATTGCTTATGAGAATCGGCATAGGCTATGACAGCCACAGACTTGTCAAAGGCAGAAAACTAATAATTGGAGGAGTGGAGATACCCTTTGAAAAAGGACTGTCTGGACATTCTGACGCAGATGCCCTCTGCCACGCCATCACTGATGCAATTATAGGCGCACTGGGCGCCGGAGATATCGGCAGACACTTTCCTGATACAGATAAAAAATGGAAAGACGCATCAAGCATAAAATTGCTTTCAAAAATTGTCAGGCTTACAAAAAACAAGGGTTTTAAAATTTCATGGATAGATGCAATAGTCATAATAGAAAAACCAAAACTTACGCCCTTCATTGAGAAGATGAAAAAGGGTATTGCAAAAAGCGGCATCCGGGTTAGCGCAATTAATATCAAGGCAAAGACAAATGAAGGCATGGGATTCATAGGAAAAGGACAGGGTGTTGTTGCACTGGCGGTATGCCTGCTGAAACCGGTATAGCTGTTACCGTGATAAGACAAAAACAGGTATAACAGTAAATTTATTGCTCATTGCTAAAAGGGAGGTTTTCTTGAAATACAAAAGAATCATACTTGCAGTTTTAATAGTCATTGCACTTTTAGTGATTAAATTTCTTCCGGAAGAAGGTGCCTTTCTGGAGATTGCAGCAGTCGGTTCACCTGCCCCTGACTTTGAGCTCAAAGACCTGAATGGCAATTTGTGGAAACTCTCTGACCTTAAAGGAAAGGTAGTATTTATAAGTTTCTGGGCCTCGTGGTGTCCGTCCTGTCACACAGAGACGCCTACTAAGGAAAGTCTTTTAAGAAAGCTGGAGGGTAAACCATTTCAGATGCTCGGGATACTATACAGAGATAATCCCAGCGATGCAATGGAATATGTAGCAAAAAATGGAGTCACTGTTCCTACGCTTCTAAGCCCTGACAATGAAGTTGCAAGATTATACGGCATTACAGGCGTCCCTGAAGCTTTCATTATAGATAAAAACGGCATAGTCAGAGAAAAAATAGTCGGACCGAGAGACTGGGACACCCCGGAGTCAATTGCCTTAATTGAGAAATGGCTGTAGATAAAAAGGATGAAGGTTGAATTATGAAGGTTGAAAAAGAATCTAAATTTCTACTTGCTACTTCATTTTTTATCCTTCAACCCTCATTCTTCAACCTTTCCAGAAAAAATGTCTTACGATAAACTTAAAGAACTTGCCCTCTCTGAAGGCATCTCTGTTTTTGGCGCCGGCTATATAGAAGACTTAAGACCGCACTTTGACGCCCTTCTGCCTGAACAGACAGAAGGATTATCCTATGGAATCTCTCTCGGTATACGGGTCTCTGATTCCGTGCTTAAAGGCGTTATAACAGGTCCTACGCGTCATTATCTTCATCACTATAAGATGCTCAACCTCCTCCTTGACCAGACCGCATTAAAACTCACGCTTTCAATACAGGCTATGGGGTATAAGGCGCTTCCAATCCCTGCAAGCCAGATTATTGACTGGGAAAAGCAGACAGCGCATCTCTCGCATAAAATGATTGCCCTCAGGGCAGGCATCGGCTGGATAGGTAGAAATAATTTACTCGTGCATCCGGAATTAGGCTCAAAGATAAGGCTTGCAACCGTACTGACAGATATGCCGCTTAAAACAGACTGTCCTGTTGAAAAAAACTGCGGAGAGTGCAGGAAGTGTATTGAAATCTGCCCTGTCTCTGCAATCGGAGAGACTCACAAGGAATGGAATAAGACAGTGTGCCTTGAAAAACTAAAATACTTTGCAAAAGTTTACAGCGTAGGGCAGTATATCTGCGGGCTGTGCGTCAAAGCCTGCCAGCCGTAGAATTTTCGTTATTCGTTATACGTTATACGTTATTCGTGGTGTCATTCCGAACTTGTATTGGTGACATCTGCCACATTTAAGAAGTTTGTCGTAAGCTCTGAATCAAAGCCGAACTAAATCCATTTGCATTGTAATACATAGTTGTATTCTAATGTAAATAGAATGAGGCTGTACGATGCGGTAAAATTATATCCGGAGAAAAAAAAAAAAAAAACGCCATAAGCCCAAAGCCAATCTCATGAAAATTATGTTAAAATCTATCACAAACCGCTATGACAAGCAAAAAATCCGTAAAAAAGATTGCCCACCATACCCCCTGCCCAGTTAAGCTTTTCACCGGCATGATTTCAAGCGACACTTCTCTGCTTGAAGAGCTTAAAGAAAAACTCCAGAATCTTTTCGGTCCCACAGACTTGGAAAGCCCTGTGTGGAAATGGGAGCATACGGATTATTATTCAAAAGAGATGGGTTCGGGCTTAAAAAGAAAATTTGTCTTTTTTGAAATATTAATAAATCCAGAGACTATCTCAGAGATAAAATTAAAGACAATAGAGCTTGAAAAAAAATATTTGAATGAAAACGGCGGCAGAAGGATAAACCTTGACCCTGGCTATTTAGACTCCTCAAAGGTCGTACTCGTATCAACAAAAGACTATTCCCACAGGATTTATTTAGGCAAAGGCATATACGGAGAAGTCACGCTTATTTATTCAGGTAAGTCGTACCAAGTTCTGCCGTACACTTATCCTGACTTCAGGACGCAGGAATACTTTGAGTTATTTAAAAAAGCAAGGGAATTGTATAAGGCGAGGTAAAGTGGGTAATATGTTAAAATTTATTTGGTCAATAAAGTCTTCATAAAAAAGGAACAAAAAACAGGTCAGGCTTATGGATGAGAAGAAAAAGGTAACAAAGGCTGCAGGACTGATGTCGGTTGCCACTTTTATGAGCCGTATAACAGGCTACATAAAAGACATGATATTAGCTACGATATTCGGCGCAAGCGGCATTACAGACGCCTTTTTTATTGCCTTCCGCATTCCAAACCTCCTGCGTGAACTATTTGCAGAAGGCTCAATGTCTGCTGCATTTGTCCCGGTCTTTACAGAATATTTAGTTAAAAAAGGCAGGGATGAGGCAAGGCAGATTGCAAGCATTGTATTTACCTCCCTGCTGCTTATCCTTACTGTAATCTGCCTGCTCGGAATCCTGTTTGCCCCTTATATTGTCTCTGTGATAGCCCCCGGCTTTATGAAAGACCCGGAGAAATTTTCCCTCACAATAAACCTTACTAAAATAATGTTTCCGTTTCTTCTTTTTATCAGCCTTGCGGCACTCTGTATGGGCATACTAAACTCTATCAGGTCTTTCTTTATCCCTGCCGTTGCACCTGTATCTTTAAACCTGAGCATAATGGCGTGTGCAGTGTTTCTTGCCCCGGGATTTTCTGTGCCGCTTCTTGCCATTGCACTCGGAGTTACTATTGGAGGCGCTATACAATTTGCCGTTCAAATCCCTCCGCTTATAAAAAACGGGTTTGGTTTTAAGCCGCTCTTTTCTTTTTCTCATCCTGCATTAAGGAAAATGCTCACGCTCCTCGGTCCCTCAATCGTAGGGATGGGAGTTGCACAGATAAACATCTTTTTAAGCACAATATTCGTATCATACCTTGAGGCAGGAAGCGCTACATATCTTTATTA
Source organism: Nitrospirota bacterium (assembly GCA_016214355.1). GTDB lineage: Bacteria > Nitrospirota > Thermodesulfovibrionia > UBA6902 > DSMQ01 > JACROO01. The sequence continues at coordinate 7,417 of JACROO010000039.1, forward strand.
CGCAATGAGGCTCATACATTTTCCTATCGGCATCTTCGGAGTTGCAATGGCAACTGCAATTCTTCCTTCTCTCTCCGAACATGCAGTAAAGAAAGATACGAATGCCTTAAGGGAAACCTTTTCCTTTGCCCTAAGACTTTTATTTTTTGTTACCATCCCTGCAATGGCAGGGCTTATTGCCCTTTCAGAGCCGGTTGTAAATCTGCTTTTTCAGAGAGGTCATTTTAACTATGATGCCACCGTGGGAACCGCTTATGCGCTCCTTTTCTATTCATCAGGCTTATGGGCATTTGTAGGGGCAAGGGTCGTGGTATCAACATTTTATTCTATGCAGGACACGAAAACACCGGTAAAGATTGCAGGACTCTCAATCCTGACCAATATAATCTGCAGCCTGATTTTTATGGGCCCTTTAAAGCACGGCGGGCTTGCGCTTGCAAACAGCATGGGCTCGGCAGTAAATTTCCTTGTGCTTTTTTTATTGTTAAGAAAAAGGCTTGTAAGGGTTGACGGCAGAAACATCCTGCGGTCTTTTGCAAAAATCTCCCTTGCATCTTTTATCATGGGCTTTACAGGATGGCTGATAATAAGAGGCGGCATGTGGAAAGAAGGCGGCAGGCTTATTGAAAAGGCATTTATCCTCAGCGGCGTAATTGCTTTATGTATTGCAATATATCTTTTAATCATGCACCTGATGAAAAGCGAGGAGATGAAGTATCTATTGAAGATTTATAAAGAGAAAAAAACACAGTGAACCGTGAATAGTTTTTTTACTGACGACTGAGGCTCTTGCAAAAGTCTCAACCACAGAGGTCACAGAGGATATAAAAAAGAACACGGAGAATAAATTATCTTTTAAAATTAATAAGTTTATCTGTGCCCTCATTTTTAAAAACTCGGTGTTCTCTGTGGTTTAAATAGTTTTGCAATTGGATAGACTGTTTACTAAAAAGGAGGAGTAATGATTCTTAAAAGACTCGTTGTCGGACCGCTTGAGGAAAACTGCTATATCGCAGGGGACGAAAAGACAAAGCAAGCGATTGTTATTGACCCCGGGGATGAGCCTGACAGGATACTTGAAGAGATAAAAACCAACAGCCTTCAGGTTGTAGCCGTTATATGCACTCATGCGCATTTTGACCATATAGGCGCTGCAGGAGATATAAAAAAATCTGCCGGTGCAAGGATTTTATTACACAAAAGTGACTTGGAAATATACGAAGCTGCCAAGGAGCAAGCGGCATTCTGGGGGTTTAATCTTGATGACATTCCGCCGCCTGACGGCTTTCTTGAAGAGGGGAACGAGATAAAAGCCGGCAGTCTGACCTTTAAAGTGCTTCACACCCCCGGACACAGCCCCGGAGGCATATGCATCTATGGCGAGGGGATTATATTTAGCGGCGATACCCTGTTTGAGGGCTCTGTCGGAAGGACAGATTTCACCGGCGGAGACACGGCAAAACTAAAGGAATCATTCAGGAGGCTGCTTAATCTGCCTGAGGATACGAAGGTGCTTTCAGGGCATGGACCTGAGACAACAATCGGCATGGAGCGCAGGGAAAATCTGTTTGCAGAGGAGTTGTGAACCCCGTTAGAAAGTTCGAGTAGGGCTTTAAACCTTACCCGAACTATGTATTTTTACACTGCCTATCAGCTTCGGCTGATTC
>JACROO010000081.1 GCA_016214355.1 Nitrospirota bacterium
ACTGATTCAAGGTGCTGTCTTGCCGCTTTTTCTGCCTTCTCAATAAGCTGCGGCGCAATGGTCTCATATTCAGGATTGGTTTCTACTACAGTAACGGCAAAGATTTTGCTTGAACATGCCTTTGCAAGTTTTATTGCCTCCCTTATCGCTCCTTCACTGAATTCAGAGCCGTCTGTTGATAAAAGTATTTTTTCAAGTTTTGCCTTAGGACATAACTGTGTCATCTCAGTGCCCTCCTGCTTTTAAGATGCCGCTTGCCGCAAGAATTAAGACTGCTACCTCAATGATAGAAATTACAACAAAAGGTGTTTTCTTTTTTCTTATTAAAATAGGCAGTATTGCCAGATAGCATATGATAGTTAAACCTGCAAGAAATACTATGCCAACAAAATTCAGATAGTCCCCTTTGCCTATAAGTGATACCCATCCCCATCCGGTTGGGGCGTTAAGGGTATGAATATAGTCTTTTGCCTTCATGCCCCAATATTTGGGTAATTCCTCAACAGGGATGAAGCTTTGAAGTATTCCTGATACATAAATTATGAAAGTTACAACAAGCACTAAAAGTCCAAGCCACATTCCGATGTTTAATATATTTGCATATGATATTTGTTCCTCTGATACCTTCGGTCTGTCTTCTGTCATAATCTATCCTCCTAAAAATCAAATCCCCAATATTACTACAGGAAATGCATTGCAAAATTATCATTTAGCATTTCAAATTTTAAATTGATAAGTTTGCATTGTTAAATTTGCAATGAAATCTTTGTGCTATTTCCATATCTCCAGTCCCTTCAGCAATGCCCTTAAGCCTGCAAATAGTAAAAGGCCAATGACTATCCATTTAATTGCCTTTGGTTTTGTCTTTGCGAGTATCTTAACGCCGACAATTGAGCCTAACATTATCCCTACTATTGACGGGACTACAATCATAGGCAGTACCGCCCCCTCATTGAGATACACCCATGCCGCTGATGTGTCTGTGATAGAAAGCAAAAACTTGCTTGTCGCAATGGATATCTTGAGAGGCGCACCCATAAGTAGATTTAAGACAGGGACATTTGCCCATCCCGCACCAAGTCCAAACATACCGGCCATTATACCTATGACTATAAATAGTGCTAACCCCTGAAGGGTCCTGTGTACCTGCCATTCAACGTTTTTATCCAGAGATTCCTCCCTATAGATTCCCATTATTCCGAGGCTTTGAGACAGGCTGTCGGGCTTTGGGACCTCCGGGAAATCAGATTTTTTGGCTGAGGCCATAATCACCACGATAAATAAAATAGTTGCACCAAGCAGGGTTTGTACTACATTCGTCGGAAGCGCAAGACCAATCATCGCCCCGACAATAGCAGCGGATGATGCAATAAGTGCAACAGGAAGTGCGAGCGGGAGACTGGCGAGGTTTCTCCTAAGAAGTCCCGGTCCTGCTGCAAGCGCACCTGAGAGTGCCACAAGCAGTCCGGCACCCCTGACAAAGTCAAGATGAAACGGGAAGAAACCTCCGACTATCGGTACAAAAAGCACCCCGCCTCCGACCCCGCCTAAAACAGCAAGAATCCCTAATATAAAAGTGACAATAAAAAGTGATAAGGGCCATATCCACCATGCGACTTGTGAACTACTGGTTTCCGCAGGCGCTGCGGCTTCTGTAGATGCGAATGCGGCGACAGCCATAAAAGTTACGAGTAAAAAGATTGCTGCTGAGATTAAAATCTTTTGATTTTGTTGTAGCATGATTATTCCTTCCCTGTTCACCAAATACATTTGTTTCACTTTGAAACAGAACTATTATATATTGAAACAGTTTAGTATATAAAACCAAACAACCTAAATCAATAAATTTTTAATAGGTTTATTAAGGACGACTTATTAAGCTAAAATATCATATGCGGGGGAAATTATGTTTCCGGTAAGACACGAAAAAGGAATAGCACTCAGGCAACGGCTTGAAGGCATCGGAGTTTATGAGAAAGATATTAAGGAAGCCTTTATTCGCTCTCAGGGTAAGGGCGGGCAAAATGTCAATAAAACCGCAACCTGTGTTTATCTTAAACACATACCGAGCGGCATTGAAGTGAAATGCCAGAAAACTCGTTCTCAGGGATTAAACCGCTATTATGCAAGGCAGATTCTTTACGAAAAGATAGAACGATTAATCAAAAGCAAAGAAAGCGAAGAACAACAGCGCATCACCAAAATCAGGCGCCAGAAACGCAAGCGTTCAAAACGTGCCAAAGAAAAAATGCTTACTGAAAAGAGGATGCAGTCGCAGAAGAAAAGAGAGCGGACATTCAGGAATGGTGAAGAGGGATAGAATTGCATATAATATGACCAAAAACAAAATCGCCGGATTGGAACGTAATGTTTTCTTCGCCGGGCTTGTAAGCTTCTTCATGGACTTCAGCTCTGAAATGATATATCCGCTTGTTCCCATATTCCTAAGCTCTATTCTCGGAGTTAATAAATCAATAATAGGGCTCATAGAGGGAATTGCAGAAAGCACCGCAAGTTTATTAAAGGTTTTCTCAGGCTGGCTCTCAGACAGGCTCGGCAGGAGAAAAATTATCCTGATTGCAGGCTACGGGATTTCAACATTAAGCAGACCTATAATTGCACTCTCAACGCTGTGGGGACATGTGCTTACCTTTCGTTTTATTGACAGGTTTGGCAAGGGGATAAGGGGCGCTCCAAGGGATGCGATAATTGCAGACTCCACGCCCTTAAAAGACCTTGGACGCTCATTTGGATTTCACAGGGCAATGGATACACTCGGTGCGGTCATAGGACCTGCAATTGCATTCCTTATACTCTCTATTTTCACAGGCAATTTCAGACTGGTCTTCTGGCTCTCTATGCTGCCGGGAATAGTAGCGGTGCTGATAATTATTTTTTTCATTAAAGACAGGGGTCAAGGATTCAAGTGGTCAAGTGGTCAAGTGAAAGGCATAGTGGACAAACACTCGAATCCTCGAACCCTCAAATCCCTGAACCCTCGTTCTTTTGATTGGCGGTTCAAAGTATTTGTCGCCATTGCAACCATTTTTGCCCTCGGCAATTCAAGCGATGTCTTTTTGATATTAAGAGCAACAAATATCGGTTTCAAGGAAACTGAAATCCCCTTGCTTTATCTCTCTTTTAACCTCATTTATTCAGTTACATCCATGCCTGCCGGCATTTTATCGGACCGCATTGGCAGAAAGCGGGTAATACTTTTTGGATTTATTTTATTCGCCCTTATTTACTGGGGATTTGCCGGGGCGTCTGAAAAGCGGCATATCTGGATTTTATTTCTTCTCTATTGTGTATTTATGGGGCTGACAGAA